>NZ_JBELQE010000125.1:0-44177 GCF_040270385.1 Methylorubrum podarium
GTCGGGGCGCGGGCGACGCGCGTGCCGGTGGTGCGCGACGAGGTCGGCGCGACGCCGTAGGGATCGTCCTCCTCGCCGTCGATCGGCGCCTGGGACGGCAGGGTCTGGCGCGCGGGCGGGCGGGGCGAGGCCATCGGGCGGGGCGAGCCGTCGGCGGCGACGAGCTGCGACTCGAACTTGAGCAGCGGCTTGCAGATCCGCTTCAACCCGCGCGGGTCGTGCATCGCCAGATCCACGTGGATGTGGTCGTAGTGGTAGACGTTGGAGCCCGGCGCCAGCACCGTCGAGAAGCGGGCGCAGGCCCCGACGAACACCTCGCGCAGGAAGGCCTGCTCGGCCTCGGTGCCGCGCCAGCCGCCCTTGACGGTGATGACGTGGCCGTCGGCCAGCGTGAAGGACATGATGTCCAGGGCGTTGCCGAAGGAATGCTCGGACAGCTTGGCGCCGACCTGGTTGTTGCGGCCGCGGCAGGAATAGGAGCCCGCGTTGATCTCGGCCACCGGCACGCCGAAATAGAGGTTGGCGGCGGGCTGGATCGTGTCGGCGAGCCACGCCTCGGCCTCGGCCAGCGCCGGGCAGGCCAGCGTCATGCGCTGCTTCAGCGCCACCGTGCCGCCGCCGAGTCGCGTGACCCGGAAGGGCTGCTGCATTCCGCAGGGGCCGGGGCCGTCGATCTCCTTGGCGAGGGAGACATAGGCCGTCGGCTGCACCAGCTTGCGGGCGATGCACATCTGTTCGGCCTGGTCGCGCCATGCCTCCCGGCGCTCGAACCGGTTGATCGCACAGCCCGTGAGCCCCGCGCCGAACAGCACCAGGGCCGAGAACGCTAACGCTTTACGCCACATGGACGAGACGATGCGCACCGTCGCGTAAACGAGCCGCTAACGATGCGCGAGCGGATCGGCCCCCGTGTGGAGCGCTGTTGACAGATCCGGCACGGGCCGTGACTTGGGAGGGGCATGATCTCGCTTCTCGACATCCGCGCCCGCATCGCGGACGGCACCCTCTCGGCCGCGGACGCGGTGCGCGCGGCGCGCGAGCGGATCGCCGCCCGCGACCCCGCCATCGGCGCCGTGCTGCGCACCGCCCCCGAGGCGGCGGCCGTGCCCGAGCGTGGCCCGCTCGCCGGCATCGCGGTCGGCATCAAGGACATCATCGACACTGCCGACATGGCGACCGAATGCGGTTCGAGCATCCATGCCGGCTGGCGGCCGCGGGCCGACGCGGCGGTGGTGTCGCGGCTGCGGGCGCTGGGCGCCGTGCCGCTCGCCAAGACCGCGACCACGGCCTTTGCCGGCCTCGACCCCGCCGCCACCGTGAACCCGCGCGATCCCGGCCACACGCCGGGCGGCTCCTCCTCGGGCTCGGCCGCGGCGGTCGCCGCCGGGATGCTGCCGCTGGCGCTCGGCACCCAGACCGGCGGCTCGGTGATCCGCCCGGCGGCCTTCTGCGGGATCGCGGCGATCAAGCCCTCGTTCCGGCTGCTGCCGACGGTGGGGGTGAAGACCTTCTCCTGGGCACTCGATACGGTGGGCCTGTTCGGCGCTTCCGTCGCCGACATCGCCCACGCCCTGGCGCTGATCGCGGAGCGGCCGGGAATCGAGGCCCCCGCACCGGAGCGCCCGCGCCTCGCCCTCTGCCTTCAGGATTTCGCGGGAAGCGCCGACGCGGACGCCCTCGCGGCGCTCGACCGGGCGGCCCGCGCCGCCGAGCGGGCCGGCGCCTCGGTGCGCGATCTCGTCCTGCCGGAGCCCTTCGCGCGGGCCTGGGCCGCCCACCCGACGGTGCAGGATTTCGAGGCACGCCAAGCGCTCGCCTGGGAATATGCCGAGCATCGCGACGCCCTGCCGCCGGTGCTGCGCGGCCAGCTCGACCGGGCGCAGGATCTCACCGCCGCCGATTACGACGCCGCCCGCCGCGAGGCGCACCGGGCGCGCCGGCTCCTCAAGGAGCTGTTCTCGGATGTCGACGCGATCCTCACGGTCTCCAGCGTCGGCCGCGCGCCGAAGGGGCTCGGCTCGACGGGGGATGCGCGCTTCAACCGGCTCTGGACCCTGATGGGCGTGCCCTGCGTCTCCGTTCCGGTGCCGGGCGACGGCCTGCCCCTCGGCGTCCAGGTGATCGCCCGCTTCGGCGACGACGGCCGGGCACTTGCCGTCGCACGGATGATCGAAGAGGCGCTCGGGCGGGCGTAGCGCGCGTTCGCCGAAGCCGATATCGGCTCGGCGCGAGGACGCGTGTCGCAACAGCCGCCTAAAGGTGCGCCCCGCTCCCGCGCGATCGGGCCACGGCTCCTGTGCAGGGGGCATACGGTCGTCGGTTGATCACTTCGGGTTTCGCCCAATCCCGTCATCGCGAGCGTCAGCGAAGCGATCCAGATCGCGACCTTTCCGGAAGGGGCGCGCCCTGGATCGGCACGGCTTCGCCTCGCGATGACGGAGGAGGAACCGAAGCGATCAACCGGAAGCGGATCAGCCACCATGCGCCGCGCCAGCCGGTCACCCGCGAGACTTCATCGCTATTGATAAGCCGGCAATTCAATCTTAATCCCGACGAAATGCGCGATTTTTCAGGTGTTGCAGGATAACAACGAAATTCGCAAAGATTAATATGACGCCATTATGAACGCGCGCTACGGCTCAGCTTGATCAAGTCTCCGCCCGACGGCTCGGCCGATTCGGTTTCCGGAGGACTTTCCATGCGTTACGTGGACAGCGTCTCGCTCGCGGCTCTGCTCATCGGCACCCTCGGTGCGACGGCAGCGCAGGCTCAGGCGGTCAACACCACCCCCGCCAACGTCAACGTGCTCAACCTGCTCGCACCGTTCCTGAGCCTGAACAGCACGCCTGTCGGCCAGCAGACGCTCCAGCTCAACCTCTCGCAGGGGATTGCGCAGAACCAGGCCGCCTCGCTGGCCGATCAGCAGCGGGCGATCAGCGACAAGGCGCTGCCGGGCAGCGCGGCCTTCACGACCACGATCACCCTGACCGACGGCAGCCGGGTCAATCTCGGACCGGCGGACAACCTCGCGGGCGGCCTGCCGCTCCAGGCGGCCCAGAGCCCGGGCGGCCTCAACCCGTCCCAGCCGGTCGGCGGCCTCGGGCCCCAGCTCGGCGCGATCTACCAGACCGGAATCCGGGCGAGCAACGCGACGAGCGGCCCGCTCACCAACACCTTCAACCTGCTGAACCAGGCCTACTCGGTGCTCAGCACCAACCTCGGCGTCGCCAAGAACTACTTCGCCAACGGCGCGGCCACCAACCCCAGCACCACGCCCGCCAACTACGTGCCGGTGCCCGCCGTGGCACCGGCGGGCTATTCGCTGCCGACGGCCCCCTACACCATTCCCGCGGGCTCGCCCGCGGGCGCGGCCGGCACGACCGGAACCCTGCCGAACCGCTACGACAGCGTGCTCGACCTCGCCTACGGCGTGCGCAACACCGGGGCCGGCCAGGACGTCTACGGATCCTCGCGCCCGATCCAGGTCGCGCCGAGCCAGTACAACATCTTCGATCCGAGCGCGCTGAACGGCATCGCCACCAACCCGTCCTTCCCGAGCGGCCACACCCAGTACGCCTTCACGGACGGCTACCTGCTCGCGATGCTGGTGCCGCAGCAATACCAGAACATGCTGCTGCGAGCCGCGGATTACGGCAACAGCCGCATCGTGCTCGGCGTCCACTACCCGCTCGACATCATCGCCTCGCGGGCCTTCTCGGCCTACGACGTCGCCCAGAGCCTCACCAACCCGGCCTATATCAACAACGCCGCGACGACGGGGACGGCGATCAACCTGCCGAACCTGTTCACCCGCGCCCAGGCCGAACTGCAGGGCTACCTCGCCGCCCAGTGCGGCGCCGCCGTCGCGACCTGTGCCGCGAGCGCCGCCAACACCACCGGCAACCCCTACCTTCCCAGCGATGCCAACGCGGCGCTCTACCGCCAGCGCCTGACCTACGGCCTGCCGACCCTGAGCTTTGCCCAGGCCCCGCGCGAGGCCGCCCCCGCCGGCGGCCCCGACGCCTCGATCCTGCTCGCCCCGGTCTACGGCGGCAGCACCGCGGCGGCCCAGCAGATCGCCCCGAACGGCGGCCTCACCGCGAGCCTGCAGACGGGCACGATCAACCAGATCCTCGTCAACACGGAAACCAATGCGTTCGCCGCCTTCTACGGCACGCCGCTGAGCTACTGGAGCCGTCTCGACCTCTACGCGGCCTCGACCTACTTCCAGAACGTCACGGGCACGCTCCAGCTCGATCCCCGCGACCGCGTCGCCACCGACGTCACGGTCGGCAACACCGGCACGCTGGTGGCCGACGGCACGATCGCCGGCCGCGCCACCGTCGCGTCGGGCGGCCTGCTCGGCGGTGCCGGCACCGTCGGCGGGCTCGTCGTTCAGGGCGGCGGCACGGTCAGCCCCGGCGGCGGCCAGGGCGGTTCGCTCGGAACGCTGACGGTGGCCGGCAATGCCCGCTTCGCCTCCGGCTCGGCGGTGCAGATCGACACCGGAACCGGCGGCAGCTCCGACCGGATCGCCGTGACCGGCCAGGCGGCGCTCGGCGGCACGGTGGCGTTCACGCCGCTCGCCGGGATCGTCAACCCGACCGGGCGCTACAGCATCCTCACCGCGAGCGCGGTGACGGGCCAGTTCGACGGCGTGAGCGGACCGAACTACGCCTTCCTGGCGGGCAACCTCGCCTATACCGGGAGCACCGTCGATCTGACGATCGCCCGCAACGGCACGCCGTTCACGGCCTTCGCCCGCACCCGCAACGAGGCCGCGGCGGCCGCCGGCCTCGACGCCTCGGCCGGGTCGGCCCTCAACGACCGCGTCGTCGGCTACACCCCGGCGCAGGCGCAGGGCGCCTTCGCCGGGCTGACCGGCGACATCCACGCCAGCACGACCTCGGCGGCCTTCGAGACCGCCTACTTCGTCCGCGAGGCGCTGCTCGACCGCCTTCGCCGCGGCGGCACCCCGGCACTCGCCGGCACCGTGCCGACGACCTTCACCGCCGACCTGCCGGGCCGCTCGGCGCCGATGGCGGTGGCGACCCTCGATCCGCGGGTGTTCGGCCTGTGGGGCCAGGGCTTCGGCAGCTTCGGCGACGCCCGCGGCGACGGCAACGCCGCCGGGCTGACCCGGCAGACCGCCGGCTTCGCGCTCGGCGCCGACCTGCGGCTGGAGAACGGGTTCCGGATCGGCGCGGTCGGCGGCTACACCTATACCAGCCTCGACACGACCGGGCGCCTGCAATCCGGCACGATCGAGAGCGCCTTCGGCGGCGTCTACGGCGGCACCGAGTTCGGGCCGGTGGCCCTGCGCCTCGGCGCGGTCTACGCCGACAACAGCCTGCGCACCCGCCGCAGCGTGACCCTGCCCGGCCTCTCCGAGACCGAGACGGCGCGCTACGGCGGCCGGACGATCCAGGGCTTCGGCGAGCTCGGCTACCGCTTCGCCCTGTCGGCGCCCGGCGCGGTCCTATCCGCGAACGGGGTGGCGCCGGCGCCGCTCTCCTACATCGAGCCCTTCGTCGGCGGCGCCTACGTCCATATCGACCAGGACCGGTTCGTCGAGGCCGGCGGGGCCGCCGCCCTGAACGGGCTCGGCCGGGGCAACGATGTCGGCACGGCGACCGTGGGCGTGCGCGCGCAGACGCTGCTCGATCTCGGCTTCGGTGCGCCGGTCTCGGCCCACGGCCTCGTCGGCTACCGCCGCGCCTTCGGCGACGTGGTGCCGGCCGCGCTCCTGGCCTTCCAGAACGGCGCCTCCTTCGTGACCGCAGGCATCCCGATCGACCGCGACGCCCTGGTGGCGAGCGCCGGCCTCGATCTCCGGATCTCGGCCAACGCCACGCTCGGCGTCTCCTACACGGGCCAGATGGGCGCCCGCGCCCAGGACCACGCGGTGAAGGGAGGCTTCACCTACCGCTGGTGAGCGCCGCCCGCACCGGCAAGGCGAACGGCCCGGATCGACGATCCGGGCCGTTGTCCGTGCATCGACGGCCTCCCTACCGGCCCGGCCTGCTCCGTTCGGTCAGCGGCAGGTCGATGGAACAGCGCAGGGTGGTCTCGTCCAGCGCGTAGGAGGTGCGCGCATCCAGCGCGTAGGGCAGCGCCTTCTCGATCAGTTCGCGGCCGAAGCCGTATCGCTGCAGCGCCTGCTCCTCGGCGGAGCGCCGCAGGCCGGTCTCGTGCCAGTGCAGGGTCAGCCGCGTCCGCTCGCCCTCGGCGTAGGTCCGCCACGTCACGCTCAGCTGTCCCGTCTCGACCGCCAGGGCGCCGTATTTGCGCGCGTTGGTGGCGAGCTCGTGCAGGGCGAGGGCGAAGGTCTGCACCGTCGCCTTGCGCAAGCGCACGGACGGGCCGTCGAGGAAGATGCGCGCGGCCGCCTCCCAGGCGCCGAGGGCGTCGAGTTCGGTGCTGATGAGCGTGTGCAGGGTGATCGGTTCGAGGGTCGAGCGGGAGAGGAGGCCCTGCACCCGCGAGAGCACCGCCAGCCGGTCGTAGAAGCGGCTGCGGAACAGCTCCATGGAGGCGCTTCCGGCCATGGTCTGCTCGGCCAGCGAGCGCACCACCGTGATGAGATTGCGGGTGCGGTGCTGCAGCTCGGCCACCATGACGCCCTGCTGCTCCTGAAGCCGGCGCAGGTCGTCGATGTCGGTGGAGGTGCCGAGCCATTCGACGAGGCCGTCCTCCCCGCGCACGGGCAGCGCCCGGGTCTGGAACCAGCGGTAGCGGTCTTCCGCGGCCTGGCGGATGCGGTATTCGACGGTGAGGGCGCTGGCCGGGACGGCCCCCTCCCACGCCTCCTGCGCCGTGGGGCGGTCGTCGGGGTGGAGCGCGGCGAGCCAGCCGAAGCCGCGGCTCTCGGCCTCGGTCTGGCCGGTATAGGCGGACCATTGCGGGCTCGCCCAGTTCCAGCCGCCGTCCGGGTCCGCCCGCCAGACCAGCTGGGGCATGCCCTCGACCAGGGCGCGTTGCCGGGCCTCGCTGGCGCGCAACTCCGCCTCGGCCTGCGCCCGCTCGGCCGCGTCCCAGGTTCGGGCGGCCACGTCCTCGGCCAGCGCCACCTCGGCCCGCGACCAGGCCCGGGGCCTGCGGTCGTTGAGGAAGAACAGGGCGCGCAGCTGGCCGTCGCGCACCAGCGGGACCGCCATGAGGCTGCCGATGTCCACTTTCCGGTAGAAGTCGGGATTTTGCAGGCGGGCGGTGTCGTTCACGATGATCGTCTCGCCCCGGTGCAGCCGATCGCGGAAGCTCTCGTCGAAATCCCGGATGCGCAGCGGCCCGAGAAGCGGCTCGTCCACCGCGGTGTAGCGCACCTGCCGTTCGATCATCTCGCCGTCGGCGTAGACGCGGGCGTAGCCGGCCCGGCTGAGGGCGAGATGAGGGCCCAGCGCCTCGGCGGCGACGCGCAGGGTCGCCATCGGATCGGCCAGCCCCTGCAGCCGGTCGGCGAGGTCGAGCAGGAAGGCCTGGCGCGCCTCCTCCGCCCGCAGGTTCTCGGCCGCGAGATACTGGTCGTGGATGTCGGTGGCGGCACCGAACCAGTGCCCGATCCGGCCCTCCGCGTCGCGGGCCGGCGCGTGGCGGATCAGGAACCAGCGGTAGGTCCCGTCCCGGCGGCGGATGCGGTGCTGTAGCTCCAGGGTCCGCCCGGTGGCGAGGGCGTCGGCGAAGGCGCGCCAGGTCTCCTCCACTTCGTCCGGATGGAGCGTTGCCAGCCAGCCGCCATTCTGCGCCGCCTCCAGCGTCTGGCCGGTATAGTCGCACCATTGCTGGTTCGTGACGGTGGACTTCCCTTCGGGATCCATGTGCCAGAGAAAGCTCGGCACGAGTTCGGTGAGGCTGCGGAACCGCGCCTCGCTGTCGCGCAGGGTGTCGGCCGTCCGCTTGCTCAGCAGCACCTGGAGGATGACCGGAGCCAGCGCCTCGGCGGCCTCCAGATCCTCCGCGCGGAAGCCGCCCTCCCGGTTGCCGAGGCCGATCATGCCGATGGTCCGATCCTCCCGCTTCAGCGGCACGCCGAGAAAGGCCTTGAGCGGCGGATGCCCCTCCGGCGTGCCGATCCGGTCGGGATGCGTCTGCGGATCGTTGGCGATGAGGCTCTTCCCGTCCTTCAGCACGCGGCCGTAGAGGCCGTGGATCTTGAGACCCTTCGGGGCCACCCCCTTCGGGTAGGCGGGGTCGTCCATGGCGAAGTGCTGCCAGCCGCGATCGCTGATGGAGAGTTCGTTGAACCGGCCGGTCGCGGGGTTGACCTCTCCCATGAAGCTGAAGGCGCTCTGCGTCACGTCCTCGGCGACCGCGAGGCAGGCGCGTCCGAGTTCCTCCTCGGTGCGGGCGGTCAGCGCCTCGCGGAAGATGCGGTTGATCCCTTCGAGCACCGCGTTCTTGCGCCGGATGTCCGCTTCCGCCCGGCCGCGCTGGACGGCGGACCAGATCCGCTCGGCCACGTCGCGCACCAGCCCGACGTCGGTCTCCGTCCAGCTGCGCGGGGTCGCGTGCGTGACGCAGAGCGTACCGATGAGGCTGCCGTTCTTGATGAGCGGTGCCCCGAGGCAGGCCGCGATCCGGACCGCCGCCAGGGCGGAACGGCCGGATTCCGGAACCGCGGCGGATCGCTGCGTGTCGGCCACGACGAGGCACCGGCCGCGGCGGAGGATGTCGATCGCCCACGCGAAATCCGCGATCCGGTGCTCGACGGCCAGCGAGGGAACGTCGCCGCGATGGTGGTCCCAGGCCACCCGCGCGGATCCGGCGGCCTGGTCGATGGCGACGTAGAAGGCGCGGTCGACCTCCAGCCGCTCGCCCAGCAGCCGGCAGGCTTCCTGTCGAATGGCGTCCGGATCGGTCAGCGTGCGCACCGCGTCGCTCAGCGCCAGGAGGAAAGCCTGCCGCTCCTCGCGCTCCCGCAGGGCCCTCTCCGTCGCCTTGCGCTCGGTGACGTCGTCGGAGAGGATCAACAGCCGGTCGTTCGCCTGGGGGTAGACGGAGACCTCGAACGAGCGTTCCGTCCACATGTCCCTGTGCTCGAGCCGCGCCGGCACGCCCGCCGCGGCGATCCGCGCGTAGGTCTGCACCCACCAGGGATCGAGATGCGGCGCGACCTCGCGCGCCGGTCGCCCGCGCGCCTGCGCTGCCGGAACGCCGATCAGCCGCTCGAAGGCGGGGTTCAGCTCGATAGGGCGGATATCGACGGCACGGCCCCGTCCGTCGCGCAGGATCTCGAGTTCGCAGAAACCCTGCCCCATCGTCCGGAACAGGGTGCCGTACCGTTGCTCGCTCGCCCGGAGCGCCGCCTCGGCGCGGCGTCGCTCCGCCTCCTCGCCCGCAGCCGGGGCCGGGGCCGGCTCCCCGGTTCCGGTGACGAGGGCGAACACGCCCGCCACCGCGCCGTCGGGACCGCGGACGGGGCTGAGACAGAGCGAGACCATGGGACCGGAGAGTTCCGGGCCGAGCGCGATCCCGGCGGCGGTGACCGCCTCGCCGGCGCGGGCTCGGCGGAGAAGCGACGCGAGCGCGGCCGCGTCATCCCCCGTTCTCGAGAGGGTGGTAAAGGCGGCCCCCGGCGGGACGGGGCCGAGAAGCGCCGCGAAGGCGTCGTTGCACAGGGTCGTCAGCGCCGGGCCCCAGGCCAGCGCCGCCGGGGCGCCCAGGGCGGTCACGAGACCGGCGGCGGAGCGCAGCGCGTCGGGCCACGTTTCGACGGGGCCGAGCGATGTGCCGGCCCAATCGTGTTCGCGGCTCCGCGGCTCCGGCGTCTGGCGCTTCGACGGCCGGGCAGGCGGCTCTGTTCTCGCGCCCATCCTACGCCCCGTGGCGGCTCGATGGGCTCAACCTAAGGGACGGACGGGCGAATCTGCAAAGCGCGCGGTTTTCGCGGCGGCGCGGCTCGCCGAGATGTGTCCGGTTCGCCGCCCCGTCGCTCCCGGTGCGGGAGCGGCGGGGAGGCTCGCGGGGGTGCGGACCGGTCGGTTACGCTCCGCGCAGGGCCGAGAGATCGAGCGGCAGCGAGCGCAGGCGCTGACCCGTCGCGGCGAAGACCGCGTTGGCGATGGCCGGCGCCAGAACCGGCACGCCGGGCTCGCCGATGCCGGTGGGGGCGACGTCGGAGGGCACGATGTGGACCTCGACCCGCGGCATCTCGGAGATGCGGGTCGGCTGGTAGCTGTCGAAGTTCGTCTCCTGCACCACGCCGTCCTTGAGGGTGATGCGGTTGCGCAGCACCGCCGAGAGGGCGAAGCCGACCGCACCCTCGACCTGGGCGCGGACGTTGTCCGGGTTGACGGCGATGCCGACATCGACCGCGGCGACGATGCGGTTGACCTTCGCCGTGGAATCGCCCGCCGTCACGTCGGCGACCATCGCCACGTAGGAGCCGAAGGATTCGTGCACGGCGACGCCGAGGCCGCGGCCCTTCTCGGAGGGTTTCCGGCTCCAGCCCGCCTTCTCGGCGGCGAGCCGCAGAACGCCGGACAGGCGCGGAGCGCGGGTCAGCAGCGACAGGCGGTAGGCGACCGGATCGGCGTTCGCCGCATGCGCCAGCTCGTCGATGAACACCTCCATCACGTGGGCGGTGTGGGTGTGGCCGACCGAGCGCCACCACAGCACCGGCACGCCCTCGCGGGCATTGTGCACCTCGAAGCGGTAGGCCGGCAGGGCGTAGGGCGTGTCGGAGGCGCCCTCGACGGTGGTGGAGTCGATCCCGTTCTTCACGAGCATCGCTTCGAAGGGCGAGCCGATCATGATCGACTTGCCGACCATGGCGTGGCGCCAGCCGGTGATCTGGCCCTTGGCGTCGAGGCCGGCCTTGACCGTGTGGAAGACCTGCGGGCGGTAATAGCCGCCGGCCATGTCGTCCTCGCGGGTCCAGACGAGGTGGACCGGCGCCTTGCCGTCCCAGGCCTTCACGATCGCGGCGGCCTCGGCGAAGTAATCGGCGCCCGGCGTCGCGCGCCGCCCGAACGAGCCGCCGGCCCACTGCGTGTGCAGCCGGACCTTGTCGGTGGTCACGCCCAACGTCGCGGCCAGGACCGCCTGCTCGACGGTCTGGATCTGGCAGCCGGCATAGACGTCGAAGGAGCCATCCGCCGCCCGCTCGATCGTGGCGTTCAGGGGCTCCATCGCCGCGTGCGCGAGGTAGGGGAACGAGAACTCCGCCTCCAGGACCTTGGCCGCGCCCTTGATGCCGGCATCGGCGTCGCCGGCCTGCGAGGCGACGAGACCGGGCGTCTTCGCCGTCTGGCGGTACTCGGCGAGGATCGCGTCCGAGGAGCGGGTCTCGGCGGCCGAGTCGTCCCAGGTCACTTTCAGGGCCTCGCGGGCCTTCATCGCGCTCCAGGTGTCGCGGGCGATCACCGCCACGCCGGTCGGGATCGTGACGATGCCGACGACGCCGGGCATGCCCTGCGCGGCCTCCGCATCCACGCTCTTCACCGTGGCGCCGAAGCGCGGCGGGTGGGCGACGAGCGCCGTGACCTGGCCGGGTCGGCGGATGTCGAGGGAGTAGATCGCGGTGCCGTCGGTCTTCGCGACCGAATCGATGCGCGGCACGCGCTGGCCGATCAGCGTCCACTCGGCCGGCGTCTTCAGACGCGGCTCCTGCGGCACGGGCTTGGCGGCCGCCGCTTCCGCGAATTCGCCGAAGCGGGCCTGCTTGCCCGACTTGTGGCCGATGACGCCCTTGGCGACGGTGATCTCGCCGGCCGGCACGGCCCACTTGTCGGCGGCCGCGGCCACCAGCATGGCACGGGCGGCGGCACCCGCCTTGCGGAGCTGGAACCACGAATTGGCGATCGCCGTCGAGCCGCCGGTGCCCTGGACCGGGCCCATCAGCAGGTTGGCGTAGAGCTTGGCGTCGGCCGGCGCGAAGGCGACGCGCATCTGGCTCCAATCCGCGTCGAGCTCGTCGGCGAGGATGGTGGCGAGGCCGGTCGTGTTGCCCTGGCCCATGTCGAGGTGCTTGATCATCACCGTGACGGTGTCGTCGGCGGCGATCCGCACGAAGGCGTTGGGCTGGGCCGGAGCCTTGGACAGGGCGTCCGAGGCGTCCGCGGCGCGGGCGCCCTTCAGGTCGAGGCGGAAGGCGAGCAGGACGGCGCCCGCCGCCGCGCCGGTGAGGAAGGCGCGCCGCGAGGGGACGGGCGCATCGATCGAATCGAGCTTGAGCATGCCGGGCTCCTTGTTCAGATGGGCTGCGGGGCGGCTCAGGCGAGCGAGCGGGCGGCTTCGTGGATGGCGGCGCGGATGCGCTGGTAGGTGCCGCAGCGGCAGACATTGCCGTCCATGGCGCCGTCGATATCGGCGTCGCTGGGCTTCGGGTTGTCGGTGAGCAGGCCGATCGCCGACATGATCTGGCCGGACTGGCAGTAGCCGCACTGCACCACGTCGAGGCCGCGCCACGCCGCCTTCACCGCGTCGGCCACCTTGCCCTGGACGCCCTCGATCGTCGTGATCTTGGCCTCGCCCACGTCGCCGATGCGGGTCTGGCAGGAGCGCACCGGCTGGCCGTCCAGGTGGACGGTGCAGGCGCCGCACTGCGCGATGCCGCAGCCGTACTTGGTACCGGTCATGTCGAGCCGGTCGCGGATGACCCAGAGCAGGGGCATGTCCGGATCAGCATCGACCTCCCGGACCACGCCGTTCAGGTTGAGGGTCAGCATGGGCGCACTCCGTGATCGACGTGCCGCACGAAGCGCTCAGGGTCGCCCGCACCGTCCCGCAACGGGAGGCGCTTCGGGAGCATCGCTTCGGGACGTCACTTGGAATCGTTCCGATTCTGATCCCGGAGCGCCATTCCTGATGTGCGGCAGCGCACCTGGATACGAAATGAGGTTTTCCCGACCCCGATCGGCGCAATTCGCGGGACTGTCGAAGCCGCTTCTTAACGGTTCGCGGGCACGCTGTCGGCTCTCCACCTCGCCCCGTGCGCCGCAAGACCACGACTGGCCCCACGCTCCGCTCCCGATTGGCGATCTCGACGGTTATGGCCGACCTCACAGCGGAGATGGTTCAGCGCGGGCGCGGTCCCTCCTCGCAGGAGGTGGCCAAGCGCCGCGGCATCGCGCGCGACATGCGCTCGGCCCGGGAGCGGCTGACCTCCACGAGCGGCCTGGAGCGGGCCTTCGACTACGAGTTGCTGCGCCTCTACGCGCAGTACCGGCTCGGCGCGGGCATCCCGCTCCTCGTCCTGGCGCTGGTGGTGGCGGGTGCCTCCACGATCTGGGTGCCGGCCGTGACGGCGGCGTTCTGGACGGCCGGGGCGCTCGCCGCCACCGCGCTGATGCTGCTCCTGAGCCGCCGCTTCCTGCGGCAGGAGCCGGGAACCCTGCCGCTCCGGCGCTGGGGACGCCTCTTCATCGCCGCCGAGTTCGGCCAGAGCCTCGCCTGGGCGATGCTGCTGCTCGTCGGCGTCCCCGATTCCCGCACCCTCGCGCTGTTCGGCCTCGTCATCGTCGCGGCGGTGACGACGATGCTCGCCGCGACCGTGCCCGTCGCCGCCCTGTCCGGCCTGCTGCCGCTGATGCTGGCGGCCCTGTCGCTGCTCCTGTTCTCCCGCGACATGGACACGATGCTCCTCGTCGCGATGACGGTGGCGAGCCAGCTCTTCTTCGCCGGCCTGGCGCGGCGCCTCTACGCCTCCGCCGTCGGCACCCTGCAATCGCGGGCGGAAAAGGACGCGATCTTCGCCGAACTCGAACAGGCCAAGGCCAATTCCGACGAGGCCCGGCGGCGGGCGGAGGAGGCGAACCTCGCCAAGTCCCGTTTCCTCGCCACCATGAGCCACGAGCTGCGCACGCCCTTGAACGCCATCCTCGGCTTCTCGGAGGTGATGAAGAACGAGGTGTTCGGCGCCCACGCCGCCCCGGCCTACCGGGAATACGCCACCGACATCCACGACAGCGGGATGCACCTGCTGAACCTCATCAACGAGATCCTCGACCTCTCGCGCATCGAAGCCGGGCGCTACGACCTGAGCGAGGAGGCGGTGCAGCTCGCCCACACGGTCGAGGAATGCCGCCACATGATGACCCTGCGCGCCCGCAGCAAGGGCCAGACCTTCACGAGCCTCATCGACGATTCCCTGCCGCGGCTCTGGGCGGACGAGCGGGCGCTGCGCCAGATCGTGCTCAACCTGCTCTCGAACGCGGTGAAGTTCACGCCGCCGGGCGGCGAGATCACGATCAAGGTCGGCTGGACCTCGTCGGGGGGGCAATATGTCAGCGTCAAGGATTCCGGGCCCGGCATCCCCGAGGACGAGCTCGGCACGGTGATGTCCTCGTTCGGACGCGGCTCGCTGGCGATCAAGACCGCCGAGCAGGGCTCGGGCCTGGGGCTCCCGATCGTGAAGGGCCTGATCGACCTCCACGGCGGCGGCTTCCAGCTCAAGTCGAAGCCGCGCGAGGGCACCGAGGTGATCGTCACCTTCCCCGCGAGCCGCGGCATGGACACCCTGGCCGCCGTGAATCTCGGCGCCGCACCGACCCCGACGGAGCCGGCCTCGTCCCGGCGCGCGCGGGCGGCCTGACCGGCGCGTCAGCCCGCGCTCTTGCCCGAGACCCCCGCCTGCTCGAACGTCGCCATGTCGCGGTGGCAGGCGAGCGCGCCCTTCAGGAGGCCGAGCGCCAGGGCCGCGCCCGAAGCTTCGCCCAGCCGCATGTCGAGCGACAGCACGGGGGTGAGGCCGAGCCGTTCCAGCACCTCGCCATGGGCGCCTTCGGCCGAGCGGTGGCCGGCGAGGCAATGGTCGAGGGCGTGCGCGTCGGCGGCGTGCAGAACGGCCGCGGCGGCGGTCGCGACGTAGCCGTCGAGCACCACCGGTACCCGCTGCAGCCGCGCCGCGAGGATGGCGCCGGCCATGGCCGCGATCTCCCGGCCGCCGAGGCGCGCGAGCACCGCCAGCGGATCGCCGAGATGATCCCTGTGGGTGTCGAGCGCCAGCCGCACCGCTTCGGCCTTGCGGGCGAGGCCGGCCGCGTCGAGCCCGGTGCCGCGCCCGACCCAGTGCTCGGCCTCGCCGCCGTAGAGCGCGGCGTAGATCGCCGCCGCGACCGTGGTGTTGCCGATGCCCATCTCGCCCACCGCGAGGCAATCGGTGCCCGCCGCCACCGCCTCCATGCCGAAGGCCATGGTGGCGACGCACCCCTTCTCGTCCAGCGCCGGCCCGGAGCAGATGTCGCCGGTCGGCAGGTCCACGGCCAGGTCGAACACCCGGAAGCCGAGGCCGTAGGCGGCGCAGAGCTGGTTGATCGCCGCCCCCCCGGCGGCGAAGTTGTCCAGCATCTGCCGGTTGACCGCGGCCGGGAAGGCCGAGACGCCGCGCGCCACCACGCCGTGGCTCCCGGCGAAGACGCAGACCATCGGCCGGTCGAGGGTCGGCCTGGCCTTGCCCTGCCACGCGCCGAGCCACTCGACGAACTCTTCGAGCCGGCCGAGCGCCCCTGGCGGCTTGGTGAGCTGGGCGTCCCGCGCCCGGATCGCGGCGAGCGCGTCCCCGTCGGGGCCGGGCATCTCCGTGAGCAGGCGGCGGATATCGGCGAAGGGCGAGGCGGCGGCGGTCGAATCGGAGGTCATGCAGGGGGCTCTTGCGCGTCGGAGGCGGGGACACCCGCGAAAGGAGGTCGCCCGATCGGCGCGGGGATTGCCACCGGATAGAAGGCGGCGCCGCGTAGCAGGCAGGAGGCTCCCGGGGCTATAGAAGCGGAGGGGCCTGCGGGTCCAGGCGGCCGGACGGAGGGGGACGGAATGATCGAGCGCAGCGGCCGCGATCTCGGCCCGCCCTTTCCCGGGGCGGAATGGGTCTACGACCTCGCCGCCTGCCTCCGCTTCTTCACCCGCCTGCCGATCCCGCCCTTGCCCGACGAGCCGGCGCCCTATGCCGCACCGGATTTCCGCACCGTGCCGCGGATGCTCCCGCTGGCCGGGCTGCTGATCGCGGGGCCTGCCGCCCTGGTTCTGGTGCTCGCCTGGGAGATCCGGCTCGGTCCGTTCGTGGCCGCCGCCCTGGCGCTCGTCGCCCTCGCGCTGATCACGGGCGCCATGCACGAGGACGGTCTGGCCGACGTCGCCGACGGGTTCGGCGGCGGCCATAGCCGCGAGCGGACCCTGGAAATCATGCGCGACAGCCGCATCGGCGCCTATGGCGGCACCGCTCTGTTCCTCGGATTGGCGCTGCGGGCGGCGATGCTCGCGACCCTGCTCGACCGCTCCGGCCCGCTCGCGGCCGTCGCGCTCCTCTTCGCCGCCGCCCTGTCGCGCACCGTCGCGCTGGTCCCGCTCGCGATCCTCGACCCCGCCCGTCCCGGCGGCGCGGGCGCCGCCGTCGGCCGGCCGACCCGCGCGACGCTCGGCATCGCGGGGCTGATCTGCCTGATCCTCGCGGGCGTCGCCGCCCTCCTGGGCCTGCCGCTGCTCGGCCTCGTCCTGGCGCTGATCCTGGCGCCGCTCGCCGCCTTCTGCCTGAGCGCCCTTGCCGAGCGGAAGATCGGCGGCCAGACCGGCGACGTGATCGGCGCCTGCCAGCAGGTCGGCGAGATCGCGGTGCTGCTGGCGCTGGTGGCGGCGACGGCTTAGCTCTCTGCTTCGAGCGGCGTTCGGCTTGTCTTCGACATTCGTGGTACGTATCTTCGCACGTATCATTGGCGGAGAGGATCGAAGCGATGCCGCAGTCGAGTTTCAAGGGCTCGATCACGACGACGGGGCGGTCCGAGGCGCTTCGGCTCGACAAGGCGCTGTTCAAAGCCCACCCGGAGTTCCGGCAGAAGGCGAAGATCCGCGCGCACGTCCTCGGACCGGGAACGATGCTCGTCACCCTCGATCCCGACGAGCCGGTGCCGGAGGCGGCGGCCGGACAGGATCCCGTGGTCGCGGCCTACCTCGCCTTCCTCGAACGGGACATGGCCGCCCATCCCGAGCGGCTGCACCCCTTCACCGAGTCCGACCTCGCGCGGCTCGCGTCGCTGACGGACGGCGTGAGCGTTTCCGATGACGAGGTCCTGCCGGACGACGTCACCCTGTGACGGACGCCCCTCCCTTCGCGGAGCGCAATGGCTGGAAGCTCTTTCGAGCGAACGCCTTCCGGCAGAGCATCGACCCCCTCACCGAGGAGGTCGCGCGTCTCGCCGCCGCCGACCCCGACGGCTACCGCGCGCATCCGAAAGCGAAGCTCCTCGCGCGGATCCGCAGCCTCGTCGTCGACGAGATCCCGCGTGATCCGAATGCGCCGGTCTACGCGCTCGGCAACACCCTCGGGCCGGCCCATCGGCACTGGCGCCGCGCCAAGTTTCTTCAGCGCTTCCGCCTGTTCTTCCGTTTCGACAGCGCGAGCCGCATCATCGTCTATGCCTGGGTCAACGACGAGACCACCCTGCGCAAGGCGGGCGCCCGCACCGACCTCTATGCGGTGTTCGCGCGGCGACTGGACGAGGGCGATCCGCCCGACGATTGGGACGCGCTCCTGGCGGATGCCCGCTCGGTCGAACCATAGACGTCCCCTCAGGAGAGGTTCCGCATGCTGAGCATCCTCCGCCGCCTCTTCCGGGGCCGAGCGGCAAAGGCGCCGGTCCGGACGGCCTCCGATTCGCCTGCGGAAACGATCGACCGGGTCGACACCGCCGAGCGGATCGCGATCCTGGCGCGCGGCGGCTTCGAGACCGAAGCCTCGACGCTCGAGACGATCCTCGACGAGTACCTGACGCCGGACGCGATCGATCCCGACGACCGCCGCTGGGTCGAGGCGGAGGTGGCCCGCGCCTTCGCGCGCAAGCGGGAAGAGGAGGCGACGTGGCCGCTGGAGACGGATTTCGACCGCCTCGCCATCGCCTTCGACGCGCTCGATGCCGGCGGGATCATCGCGCTGCACTGCGCCGGCTACACCCGCTCGGACGGAATCTCGGACGCGGCCGAGGTCTGCCACCAGCGCCGGGAGCGCGGGCGCGCGTCGCGCGGGTTCGTCTTCTACCACGGGCAGGATGTCGAGAGCGTCCTCGCCGACCAGGGGCTGTACCTCGCCTTCGGCGCCTTCGACGAGCGCGACGAGACCATGGCCGCCATCGCCGCCGAGATCGTGGCGGCCGTGGAGGCGCAGGGCCTGCGCACCCGCTGGGAGGGGGACGTGGGAAAACGCATCCTCGTCCACCCGATCCGATGGTTGAAGCGCAGCCCGTCCGACGACCCGCGGGAGGGGTAGCAGTCCGGCAGGACCCTTGATTCACGGCCCCGCTCCGCCCCATCTGCACGGACGATGACGACTCCCCCGAAAAAGCCCTCCTCACCCTGCACCAAGGTCTGCGTGCTCGATGGCGTGACGGGCCTGTGCGAGGGCTGCGGCCGTACGCGCGAGGAGATCGGGCTGTGGGGCTCGCTCTCCGAGCCGCAGCGGCTGGCGCTCATGGCGCTGCTGCCGGAGCGGCTGCGCCGGGCCTATCCGGAGCGGGAGGTGCGGGCGTGATGATGTGGCTCGGCCTCGCCATCCTCGGGATCGGTCTCGTCGTCCTGGTCGCCAACCACGACGGCGGCCCGGTGATGGGGCTCGATTCCGATCAGCTCGCCGGCCTCGTCTCGATGACCGCGCTGCTGCTCCTCCTCACGGCCGGCCGCTGGCGGCAGGCGCTCGCCATGCCGGGCAAGACCGTGGGCTCGATCCTGATCTGGCTCGCCATCGGCGCGGCGATCGTCATCGGCTACACCTATCGCGACGACGCGCAGCGGGTCGGCGCCAACGTCGTCGGGGCGCTGCGCCCGGGTACCGCCGTGGTCGGCCCCGGCGGCGCGGTGACGATCACCCGCCGCTCGGACGGCGACTTCGCCGTTCTGGCGGAGGTGAACGGCGCCGCCGAGGAGCGCTTCGTCTTCGACACGGGGGCGAGCAGCGTCGTGCTCACCGCCACCACCGCCGAGCGTCTCGGCATCCGTCCGCCCGAGAGCGCCTTCACCCAGCGGGTCTCCACCGCCAACGGCACCGCGCTGACGGCGCCGATCCGGCTCGACTCGATCACGGTCGGGCCGATCACCGAGCGCAACGTCAACGCGATGGTGAGCCGCCCGGGCGTGCTGACCACCAACCTGCTCGGGCAAAGCTTCCTCGACCGGCTGCCCTCCTACGAGGTGCGCGGCGACCGGCTGATCCTGCGCAGCCGCTGACGGCGGGCCACGGCCGCGCCTAGCGGCGCCCGCCGCCGCCGAAGCCGCCGGGGCCTCCCCCGCCGCCCAAACCGCCGGGACCGGCGCCGCCCCCGAACCCGCCCGGTCCGCCGCCGCCGGGTCGGCCCAATCCGCCGGAGGGGGCGCCGAAGGCACCACCCGGACCGCCGAAGCTGCCCCCCGGATTCGACCCACTGCCCGGGGCGGGGCGCGTGTCGATCGGATAGCCGCCGGGCATCGCGTTTCCTCCCGTCCCGCCGCGCGGATTCGGTTCGACGCCGCCGGCTCCGCCTCCGGGGCGGGAGAACGGCGCCTCGCCTCCCGCTCCGGGCCGTCCCGGCCCGCCCTGTCCCCGACCGCCAAAGTTGCCGGGTCCCTGTCCACCGGGACTCTGCCTTCCGGGACTCTGCCCGCCGGGATTCTGCCCGTTGAGACTCGGCCCGTTCCGGCCCGGGGCGTCGCTGCGCACCGACTCCACCGTCATCCGTCCATCCCGGCCGATGCCGGTCTCGATCACGGCGGGGCGCCCCGATCCGGGGAGCGCCGAGGGCGCGATCCGGCCCGAGACGGCGAGGCCGGAGCCGAGCCGCAAGCCGCCGCCGCCCGGCGCGAGGTAGGCTTCGATCGAGGCGCGGGCGAGCCCCGCCGGGAACGGTCGGCTGACGTTCCGGGCCGACACCACCGTCAGCCCCGCCGGGCCGGCCTCGCCCTCGACCAGCGCCCGCTGCCCGACCAAGTCCGGCCGAAGATCCGCGAGCCGCAAGCCGCCGATGCGCGGCACGCCGTCGGCGCCGCGCCGGACCGGCCCGGCGACGCGGGCGCTCCCCTCGGCGCGCCGCTCGATCAGGCTCGCGACGATGGTGCCGTCGGCCCGGCGCAGGCCGCTCACCGCCACGCGCTCGCCGACCGCGAGTTTTTTCGGGTGTTTCAGGCCGGCCGTGGCGACGCTCTGGCCGAGCACCGTCAGCCGGCCCCTGGCCACGGCCTCGACGGGGCCGACCACCTCGCTCGTCACGTCGATGGCGCGGGTCGAGAGGCCGCCCTCGGGGCCCCGCGCCACCACGCGCACGACCTGGCCGAGCTTGAGATCGGCGACGCGCGCGGGCGCGCCGTCGATGCGCACGCGCACGTCCGGCGGATAGGTGATGCGCAGGTCGTTGACGACGATCGAGCCGAACCGGCGGATCGTGCCGATCACCCCCGTTCCGCCGATGCCGCGGTCGCCGCCGGGCGCCTCCTCCTCCGGGGGACGCGCGCCGGTGCCGCCGATGCCGCGGTCCCCGGCGGGGTCGCCGGCCGTCTGCGGCCATGCGGGGTGCGGCCGCCACAGAACGGTGCCGGCGAGCAGCGCCAGCAGCCCGCGGCGGGTCGGGGGGAGCCGGCTCAAGGCGCGCGGCCCTCCGCCGCGTCCGACGCGCTATCCGGGCCGGCCACCGTGCCGGGATCGCGGGCGGGCACCTCCTCCCGGTAGATGTAGATGCCGAAATTCCAGCGGTGGCGTCCGCCGGCATCCTCCGCGCAGGCGGCGTGTGCCTCGGCGTTGGCCTGCTTCAGCGCCCCCATCGCGATCTCCCGCGCCCGCTCCTCCAGCCGCGCGGCGAGCGCGTCGGAGAGGCCGTCGTAATGGACGGCACGCTCGAAGAAGCGCGGGGAGGGGGCGGCGACGTTCTCCGCGGCGGCCGCGATGTGGTCGTGCAGGTTGCGCCCGAAATAGTAGAGCTGCGGCTCGTCCCCGCCCTTGGGCAGGTAGGCCGCCTCCAGCAGGCGCACCCGGCCCTCCGGGTCGAGGATGGCGAGGCCGCGGTCGAGCCACTCGTCGAGCACGGCGCGGGGCCGCACGTCCTTGGTCACGCCCGCTACGAGGCTCTCGAAGGAGGGCGACGCGTCGTCGGCGGAGCGCGGCAGCGGCAGCGGCCGGCCCTGGCCGTCGGTGAATTCGGGCGCGGCGACCCAGCGGGCGATGATCCGGCTCGTGCGCGAGACCGTCGCGGGCACCTGGCTCACCGGCGCGCCCGCCCCGCGCAGGCGGCGCACCTCCTTGCGGTGGATCCCCGTCAGCAGGCTGACCCGGCTGTCGGTCTGCTCCTTGCCGGGCAGGGCGAAATCGTACTCGGCGACGTTCACGTAGAGTTCGCGCAGCAGGTTGGTCAGGGCCGGGAAGGTGATGCCCCGCTGCACCAGCAGGCGCACGAGCGGCCGCAGCAGGCGGGCCACCGGGCCGTGCAGCGCGGCGCCGTCCGGAGACGGGGCGGGTTCGGTCGGCTGAGACATGGCCCGAGCTTAATGGTCGTGGTGTGGGAGACAATCCCACGATGTGCGCCCTGGCACCAAGGCGATGGATTTTCCGCTTGTCGTGGGATTTTTGCACACGTACCGTTTTGTGGTCAATTTTCCCACATGCAGTTCAGGCAATCGGAAGGCGCCGCCATGATCGAACTGAGACCCCGAAGCGTGCCGGGCGAGAGGCCGCTCCTGCTCGCCGCTCGCCCTCGTTCGATCCTGTCCGGAACCGTTCGGCCGCTGCTCCGAGGCGCCGTTCTCGCCGCCTGTCTGTCGGCAGCGCTCGGATTGCCCGCCATCCGGGCCTTCGCCGCCGAGCGGGTTGCCTCCTTCAGGATCTCGGCGGCCTCCGATGCTGGCCGCGCCGCGCCGCGCGGCCAAGCGATACGGCCCACGCTCGTCCGGGGGACGGCCCGATGAGGGCCGCCATGGAGACGGCCTTTCCCACGGCGGGCCTCGCCGCGCGCCGGCTTCGTCCGCCGCGGACCCGCCGCAAGGACCCCGAACCCGAGCCCTGCGGCGGCGAGACGGTCATCGATTTCGCGCTCTGCCTGATCCTGGCCGTCGCGGTCGTCGGCCTGCTGCTGCTCGCGCTGTGACCCCGACCCAGTCCCGAATCCGAACCGAGAGACGATGATGATCCGACGCCCGACGCTGCCGGTCCTTGCCGGCCTTCTTCTCGCCGGCCTTCTCCTCGCCGGCCTTCTCGCCGACGGCGCCTCCGCCGCCGACCTGCCGCCGCGCGCCGCACCGCCTCCGCCGCCCGTCCTGCCCGCCTTCACTTGGACCGGCTTCTACGTCGGCGCGAATGCCGGCTACGGCTTCCACGGCGGATCTTCGAGCTTCACGGACGCGACCTACGGCACGGTCACGGGGAGCGGCGGCCGCGGCGGCTTCGTCGGCGGCGGCCAGATCGGCTACGCTTATCAGCTGACGCCGGACGCGGGCTGGGTGCTCGGCGCAGAGGCGGACTTTCAGGGCACCGGGTTCGGCCGCCGCGGCGACGGCACCATCGGCTCCACGCCCTATTACGGCGTCGCCCCGAGCCTCGACTGGTTCGGCACCGTGCGCGGCCGGCTCGGCTATGCCTTCGACCGGTGGCTCGTCTACGGCACCGGCGGTCTCGCCTACGGCGGCGGCAGCAAATCCCCTTACGCCTCCGCCTATCCTTACACCCTGCCGGACACGGTGCGGCTCGGCTACGCGGCCGGCGCGGGCATCGAGTACGCCCTGACGGAGGGCGTCTCGGTGAGGGTCGAAGGGCTCTACGTCGATCTCGGCAAGCAGGGAACCGGAGCGACCGTCTACGACGCGACCGTTCCCGCCTATTACGGCACCGGCCGCTCGGATTCGGGCTTCGGGCTCGTGCGCGGCGGCCTGAATTACAGGTTCTGAACCGGGGCGAGTGGCTTGTTTCTTGCGTGAAAGAGTGAACCGTGGCCGCGAAAGATCGTTTGAACCGCTCAGCCTTCCCGCGCGGGTGATGAACCCGCGCGACGAAAAGCTGTGAGGGGAGCGTTTCAAACGGAGACTTTGACCGTGGTGACTCCTACCCATCCCATCGGCTGGCGACGTCCGCTGGTCGCCGGCGTCTCGGCCCTCCTGCTCGGTCTCGCGCCGCTCGCCGCCTTCGCTCAATCCGTCGCCGCGCCGGTCGTCGAGGCGCCCGACATCGAGGCGCCGACCGCGCCCGACCTCGGCAACGGACTGCCGCAGGGCGCGCTGGTCTTCCACGGCAATTACTGCGGCCCGGGCAGCCGCGGCGCCGGCCTTCCCCCGGTCGACGCCCTCGACCGGGCCTGCATGCACCACGATGCCTGCTCGCCGCCGGTGGGACAGGGGCTGCCGACCTGCTCCTGCAACGACCGTCTGGCGCGCGAGGCCACCCTGGTGGCCCGCACGCCGCGGATCAGCGACGAAGAGCGGACGGCGGCGGAGTTCGTCGCCATCGGCGCGAAGGCGCTGGCCTGCGAACCCTGACCGTTCTTACCTGAAGTCCGCGATCGGCCCGGAACGCCTGTTCCGGGCCGTCCCATGACGCCCTACGGCGCCTCGGGCGTGTCCATGGGGATGCCCAGGGCGTCGAGGCCCTCCTCGAGCAACGAGGCTCCGTCCGGCGTGCCGAGCAGCTCGCGCATCACCGTGTCGCCGGCCGCCTCGCGCTCCTTGGCGAAGGCGACCGCCGTGCCCCATTCCGCCGCCTCGTAATCGCCGCGGCCGATATAGAGCAGCGCCCCGAGGTCGGCGCGCTCATCCTCGTTGAGCCCGGCGATCATGCTGCGGATCTCCTGCTCGGTGGCGTCGTCGGTGCCGGCGACCAGCATGTCGATCGAGCCGTCATCGGTCGGGTTGGAGCCCGAATCCGGATCGGTCGCACCTTCCTTCACCTCGACCGCCCGCAGCCGCAGGATGATCTCGGTGACCTTGTCGAGGGCGATGTCCATACGTCACTCCAGCTTCGACGGGCCCGCGGAGGAAGCGGCGCGTCGGGTTCGAACGGAACGCGCCGGGTCCGCCGCGGCCGTCCGGACAAGCCGGTGACGTCGGGCCGCGACGGGGCGCAGAGCCTCGACAACCCGTGGCGTGGCCGTTGGTTCGGCGCGGCCGGGGCGCCGTGCAGGAGGAGCGATGGCGCGGGAGGCGGCGAGCCGGGGCCGCCCGCGATGCCTCACGCCCGCGGTGGGTATCCGCCCTGCTCGACCTCCACGGTCCGCTCCGGGCGCTGCTCCTCCCGCCGGTGCCACATCAGGAGCAGGGCGGAGACCACGAGCCAGGGGCCGGCGATCCCGATGAAGAACGACATGGGCGCATCTCCCGCGCGGCGAGCGTTGTCAGGAAAGAATCCGTTCCGCGTGAGAGGATGATAGGCTCCGCCGGGCCGCCCGCAAGCGGGTGATCAGGCGAACAGTTCGGGGCGGCGCAGGCGCAAAGAGAGCAGGAGCACCAGCGTCTTCATGTCGACGATCTCGCCGGCCTCGCTCATGGCCGCGAGGGTCGCGAGCGGCATCTCCGTCACGGTGATCGCCTCGTGCTCCTCGGCGAGGCCGCCGCCCGGACCCTCCCGGTCGGCCTCCGCGTAGGGGGCGAGGAACAGGTGCATCCGCTCGGTGGAGATCCCCGGCAGGCTCCACACCGTGGAGACGGGCTCCAGGCGCGACAGCCGCAGGCCGGTCTCCTCGAAGGCTTCCCGGCGCACGCCCTCCTCCGGATCGGCCTCGTCGAGCAGGCCCGCTGGCACTTCGAGCAGATCCGCCACGCCCGCGGTGAAGAAGGGCGCCGCGCGGAACTGCCGGATCAGCAGCGCGACCTTGCGCTCGGGATCATAGGGCAGCACGCAGACGGCCTCGCCGTGATCCTCGATCTCGCGGGTCACCTCGGCGCCCTCGGGCGTCGTCACCTCGGCGACGAGGAAGCTCGCCCAGCCGTCGTGAACGGTGCGGGTGCCGCGGATCTCGGGGGGCATGGCGTCTCCTGGGGAGGGCGTGGTCGGGGATCAGGTTGGCTCGGGCGCCCGGTCGGCGCCGCGACGGATCAGGAAGCGCGAGGCCGCGCCGCGCCGTTCCTGCGCCTCGAGAGAGGCCCCTTCCTCGCGGACGACGTTGGGGATGTCGATCCCCGCCAGCGGATCGGTCGCGGTCACGGCCAGGCACGCCCCGGGCGCGAGGGCGCGCAGAGCCTTGCGCGTTCGGAGCGCGGGGAGGGGGCATTTGAGGCCGGTCAGGTCGAGTTCGACCGCGTCGGCCTGTGCAATTCCGGGCATGGCGGCGGCGCATAGCACGAAAAAGCCCCGCCGACTGAATCCAGCCGGCGGGGCTTTGTCTCACGCGCAGGAAGATCGACTACCAGCCGTACGGACCGTAGCCGTAATAACCGCCATAGGCCGGGTAACCGTAGCCATAGCCGCCATAGTAGCCGACGGGGCGGGCATAGCCGTAATCGTAGTAGCCGTAGCCGCCGTAGTAACGCGGGGCGGCGCTGGCGGCGATCGCGCCGCCGATCAGGCCGAGCGCCGCGCCGGCGAAGAGCGCGCCGCCGACGTTGCGGCGGCGATACCCGTAGCCGTAGCCGTAGCGGGGGCCGTAGTAGCCGCCGTAGTAACCGCGCCGCCAGCCGACGGTGTCGACGGTGGTCTTGCCGCCGCCGACCTGCGCGGCGTTCATCGCCGGCAGGGGCGCGGCCTGAGCGGACGGAACGGCCGTCACGGTCAGGCTCGCCGCGGTGAGGCCGGCCAGCGTCAGGGTCGTAATGCGGGACATGGAAGGGAACTCCTTAAGCCAATAAGGAACACGCAGAGGAACAACGAAGCGCCGAACGCGTTCCAACGGCAAAGCTTGCGCGCACCGAAAATTCGCCCCGGCCGGGCTTTTCACGGGCCCGTCGGCGCTATGGCCGTCGCCGCTCTTCATCGGCGGGTAAGGCCGGCATGCTCTGATCGCGGCGTCCCACGGCGCGATCCCGATGCCTGCCTCATCCGCAACCGTGCCCGCGCCGATCGTGAGGGCCGCACCCGACCTGCGGGTCGCGCTCTGCGCCGCCGCCTGCCTGGGTCTCGCGCTGCAGTGGTGGGTGCGCGGCGGCTGGATCTTCCCCCTCGACGACGCCTACATCACGCTGCACAACGCCCGCGTCCTGATCGAGGGGCGCGACCCGAATTACGGCGTCCCCGCGCTGGTCGGCGCCAGCAGCCTGATCCACCTCGCTCTGGTGACGGCCTTCGCTCTCGTGCTGCCGGGCGGGGCCGCCGCCTACCTCGTCGCCGGCATCGGGCTGGTGCTGTTCCTCGCCGGGCTGCTGACGCTGGCGCGGAGGCTCGGCCTCCCCTGGCCGGAGGGCACCGCGCTGGCCCTCGTGGGGCTGGCCTCGGGCGCCGGACAGTTCCTCAACGGTCTGGAGACCGGCCTCGTCATGGCCGCCGTGACCTGGACGCTGGTGCTCGCCCTCGACCCTCCCTCGCGGCGGCTGGCGCTGGCCTGCGGGCTCCTGCCGTTCCTCCGGCCGGAACTCGGCCTGCTCGCGCTGGTCCTGATGGCGCGGCAGGCTCGGCTGCGGCTCGCCGCCGGGCCGAACCGCACGGCGGCCCTGCGCGCCGTCGCGGCGGATGCGGCGGTCGTGCTGGCGGCGGCCGCTCCGTGGCTGGCCTGGAGCCTCGCCGAGACCGGAGCCCTGCTGCCGCGGACGATGGCGGCCAAGCACGCCTTCTTCGGCTCGTCCTCCGACGGCCTGCCCGCGAGCGTCCTCTACGCCGCCGCGATGATCGTGGGCGGGATCGGGCCTGCCGCGGCCGCTCTGCTCTTCCTCGGCGGCGGCCCGGGATCGGCGCTCCGGTGGTTCGCGGGCCTGTTCATCCTCGGCTTCGCGCTGACCAACTGGGAGGTGCTCGCGCATAACGGGCACCGCTACACCTACGCGCTGCTGCCGGTCGCCCTGTTCGCCGCGATGCGCCTCGGCGCCGCGCACGGCCCGCGCCTCCTGCGCCTTCTGATCCTGGCCCAGGCCGCGGTCGCCCTTGCGTCCCCGAGCCCGATCGCCGCGCAGCAGGCGCGGGTGGTGCAGTACGAGGCCCTCGCGCGCTGGGCGCAGGCGAACCTGCCGCGGGCGCGCCTGCTGATCCACGATGCCGGGGTGATCGCCGCCGCGAGCGAGCTGCCGCTCACCGACCTCGTCGGCCTGAAATCGCCCGACAGCATCGCCGACCACCGCCGCTGGACCGCACCGAGCGGCGGCGCCGAGCGGTTCCGCGCCCTCGACGCGATCGCCCGACGCAGCGGGGCGACCCACGCGATCATCCTCGACGACGCGCCCGACCGCTTCTGGGCCTCCCTCGCCGACGATCTGCGCCGCGGCGGCTGGGGCGTCGATCCGGTGGAGACGGGCACCGCACCCGGTCCCTACATCCTCTACCGCCTGACGCCGCCCGCGAGCGCCGCGGCGGACTAGGCGCCCCGGACGATGCGCTGCCGCCCGCGCCCGACGGCCGGCGCCGAACTCAGAAGGTGCAGGTGGTGAAGGCCGGGTCCACCGACTTCTCCCAGGCGCCCTCGTAGTCGGCGAGCCGCTCCTCCGCTTGGCTGCGGCCGGCGGCGACGATCGCCTCCAGGGGCTGAAGATAGACCGCCTCGTCGCGCCCGTTCCCGTCGCGGCGCGCCCGCGCCTGCAGGCCGGTGCGGGCGATGGCGAGCGCCTCCGCCGCGACCGCGCCGAGGCAGCGCCCGCCGATGCTGGCATGGAGCCCGAGCCGCGGCACGGCGGCGCGCATCGATTCCCGCTCGCTGGCGGACCAGCCGCGCACGAGATCCCAGGCGGCGGAGAGCGCGGTCTCGTCGTAGAGGAGCCCGACCCAGAAGGCCGATTGCGCCGCGATCATCGCGGGGCCGCCGACATCGGCGCCGCGCATTTCGAGGAAGCGCTTGAGGCGCACTTCCGGGAAGACGGTGGAGGCGTGGTTGGCCCAGTCCGAGACGGTCGCCCGCTCGCCGGGCAGCTGCGCGAGGCGGCCCTCCATCAGATCGCGGAACGAGGCGCCGGCCACGTCGTGGTAGGTCTCGCCGCGCTTGACGAAGTACATCGGCACGTCGAGCAGCCAGTCGACGTAGGATTCGTAGCCGAAGCCCTCGTCGAAGGCGAAGGGGAGCATGCCGGTGCGGTCGGCGTCGGTGTCGCGCCAGATCTCGGAACGCCGCGACAGGAAGCCGTTGGGCCGCCCGTCGGTGAAGGGCGAGTTCGCGAACAGCGCCGTGGCGATCGGCTGGAGCGCGAGGCTGACGCGCATCTTGCGCACCATGTCGGCCTCGGAGGCGAAATCGACGTTCACCTGCACGGTGGCCGTGCGCAGCATCATGTCGAGGCCGAGCCGGCCCACCTTGGGCATGTAGTTGCGCATGATGCGGTAGCGGCTTTTCGGCATCTGCGGCGTCGCCTCGCGGGTCCATTTCGGACTCATGCCGAGGTCGAGGAAGCCGATGCCGAGGGGCTCGGCCGCGCGCTTCGTCGCGGCGAGGTGCTCGTCGAGCTCGGCCACCGTCGCGTGGACGTCGGGGAGCGGCGCGCCGGAGAGCTCGAACTGGCCGCCGGGCTCGATCGAGATCGCGCCGCCGCCCTCGTTGCCGGCGAGCCCGATGATGTTGCCGGCGTCGAGAATCGGTTCCCAGCCCGTCTCCCGGCCGAGATTCTCCAGGAGCGCCCGGATGCCGCGCTCGCCCTCGTACGGCACCGGGGTGCGGTCGGCCGCGTAGAACGGGATCTTCTCGTGCTCGGTGCCGATCGCGAAGCGTTCGCGCGGCTTCTCGCCCGCGGAAAACCACGCGATCAATTCGTCCCGCGTGGTCAGCGGGGTGGTGTCGGACGTGTCGCGCGCCATGCGCTGCCTCGAAGGTAACGTCGGTCGAAGGGTCGCGGCGCGCCGAAAATCCGCCACCGGACGGGGCCGGCTGCGGCCTCACCGGATGTCGTGTCCTTAGAGGACGCCGCAAGAGTGAACAACGCGCCCGCCGACCGCATGGCAGGCATGCCCCAAGCTTCTGTTCACGGTGCACGGGCCGGCGATCACGGATCCGCGAAGTACGGGGCGTGAGCCGCCCGATCGACCCCCGCTAGAAGGAGAAGCTGGAGCAGCAGCCGCGCCTTCACGCCCGACAGGATGCCGGCCGAGAGCACGCCGCGGGCGAGCAGATCGATCTCGCCGCCGGGATACCCATATGTGCGCGAGAACACAGGACCGGTCGCGGCGCGGGAGGCGAGCACCACCGGAATCCGCGCGACCAGGGCAGAGACGATCTCCGCCAGCGCCTCCGGGACGTGGCCCGCGCCCATTCCCTCGATCACGACGCCCGCGAAGCCGAGATCGGGCAGGGCGGCGAGCAGCCGCCCGTCGTCGCCGATGCCCATCTTCAGGAGCGCCACCGGGGCCGGCGCCTCCGCCAGTGGCACGGCGACGACGGGACCCCGGCGCGGGCGCAAGACGATCCGGGCCTCGCCCTCGATCACGAGCCCGACCGGGCCGGCGAGCGGCGAGCGGAAGGCCGAGGGCAGGGCGGTGTGGGCCTTCTGCACGAGGCGCGCGGCGTGGATCTCGTCGTTGAGGACGGCGAGCACGCCAAGCCCACGCGCCGCCGCGCTGCCGGCGACGATCGCCGCGGCGAGCAGGTTGCCCGGTCCGTCGGCCCCGGCGCTTTCCGGCCCGCGCATCGCGCCCGTCACGACGACGGGCTTGTCGCGGGCGATCAGGCTGTCGAGGACGAAGGCGGTCTCCTCGATCGTGTCGGTGCCCTGGATCACCACCGCCCCGTCGAGATCGCCCGCGAGGCGCTCGTCGAGCGTGCGGGCCACGCCGATCAGGTCGTCGAGGGTCAGCCCGGCGCTCGGCCGGCGCAGGGGCGAGAGCGTCTCGATCTGCGCCGCGGCGGCGAGCCCCGGCACCGAGGCCGCGAGGTCGGCGGCCGTCAGCGTCGGCACGATCCCGCCCTCGAGGCTCCGGGTCATGGTGATCGTCCCGCCCAGCGACAGGAGGAGGATGCGGGGGAGGGGCATTCTTCAAAACATCCTCGAATCGGGCCGGCTCACCGCGCGTCGCCCAGCACCGCCTGAACCAGCGCCAGCACCGCCACCGCCGCGGTATCCGCCCGCAGGATGCGCGGACCGAGCGAGAGGGCGACCGTGTTGGGGCGGGCGGCGATCAGGGCGCGCTCCTCCGCGTGGAATCCGCCCTCCGGGCCGACCAGAACCGCGAGCGGCGGCGGGCTCGCCGGATCGGCCGCGCCGCGCAGGGCCGCCACGGGATCGGTGACGGGGGCGTCCTCGTCGCAGAAGACGAGCAGGCGCTCGGCTTCGAGCGCGTCGAGGCAGGCGGGCAGGCGATCCGGCTCGCCGATCTCGGGCACCGAAAGAATCCCGCACTGCTCGGCCGCCTCGATCGCGTTGGCCTGCAGGCGGTCGCGCTTGATCCGCTCCCCTTGGGTGAAGCGGGTGAAGACCGGCTGGAGGCGCCCGGCACCCATCTCCACCGCCTTCTGTGCCATGTAGTCGAGTCGCCCCGTCTTCAGCGGCGCGAACAGGTAGTGCAGGTCGGCCGGCGCCGGCTGCGGCCGGGTCTGCGCCACCACGCGCAGGTCCGCGCTCTTGCGGCCCTGCGGCACGATCTCGGCGCGCCACTCGCCGTCGCGCCCGTTGAACAGCAGGACGGGCTCGCCCTCGGCGCGGCGCAGCACGGTGAGCAGGTAATTCGCCTGCGCCCGCTCCAGCGGCAGGACGCGCCCCTCTGCCAGATCCGCTTCGACGAAGAGACGCGGGGCGGTGAAGTCGTAAGCAGCCATGGTCTCTCGCAGCCGGGCCCGTCTCGTCGCGTGGCCGCCCCGGCCTGTCAATCGGCCGGCCGGCCCCCGATCACCGATGCAAAAAGGGCACGCGACCGATGTTTCGAAAGGTTTCCCACCTCCGCGGCCTCCGGGCGGCGGAACGCACCATTGGCGCCACAATCCCGTGCGCAGAAGACTCCCGCATCGAAACACTTCAAGCCCCTCTGCTGGATCCGCGGCGCGCGCCGCCGGGGAGCCGGGCCGGGCGGGCGCTGCGGGATCGGGGGCACACCCGTCGCGGCATGCGGGGAGAAGGACCGGGCCGAATGTCTGCCAGGATGATTGCACCGACGAAGACCGCCGCCGCTCTGCTCGGCCTTGTCCTGCTCAGCGGGCCGGTGCTGGCCCAGGGCATGGGCGGCATGGGCGGGATGCCGCTGCCGTCGATGGATACGCCGGCCGAGCCGGCGCCCTCGGCCGGCGCGCCGATGAGCATTCCCGCACCGATGGCTCCGGCCGCCCCGGCCCAGTCCGTGCCGCAGCAGGCGGGCACCGATTGCGGCGCGATCCAGAAGACGCTGATCGAGCGCAAGAACCTCGTGGCCAAGGCCAACGCCGCCTCGAATTCCAAGAAGAAGATGACGCCGCAGGAGGCCTGCGCGCTGTTCGGCCAGCTTCAGGCCAACGGCAACACCGGCATCAAGTGGATCACCGCCAACAAGGAATGGTGCTCGATCCCCGATTCGTTCTCGGAAGGCTTCAAGGCCGACCACAACAAGGTCGGGGCGATCCGCACCAAGGTCTGCGGCATCGCCGCCCAGGCCTCGAAGATGGAAGCCCAGGCCAAGGCCCAGGCGCAGAACGGCGGCGGCGGTGGCGGCCTGCTCGGCGGCCCCGGGCTCTCCGGCAGCTTCCGCATGCCGCAGGGTGCGCTCTAACCCGCCGGCCCCTTCTCCGGCGTTGCCCGCCCCGTCCGAGCCCGGTTCCGGCCGCGTCGCCGACGCGGTCGCCGGCCATTGGGCCGACCGGCTCGCGCCGGCGGCGGCGCGGCCCTATCTGCGGCTCGCCCGGATCGAGCGGCCGATCGGCTGGTGGCTGCTGCTGCTGCCGTGCTGGTGGTCGGCGGCCCTGGCCGCGGTCGCCGCCGGGAATCCGGGCCCCCATCCCGGCCATCTCGCGCTGTTCCTGGTCGGCGCGGTGGCGATGCGCGGGGCTGGCTCGACCTACAACGACATCGCCGACCGCCGGCTCGACGCGCAGGTCGAGCGCACCCGCTCGCGCCCGCTGCCCTCCGGGCAGGTGACGACGCGCCAGGCCGCCGCCTTCCTCGTGGCGCAGGCGCTGGTCGGCCTCGCGGTGCTGCTGCAGTTCAACACGACCGCGATCCTGGTCGGCATGCTCTCGCTGGCGCCGGTGGCGATCTACCCGTTCATGAAGCGGGTGATGCCGATGCCGCAGGCGGTGCTCGGCCTCGCCTTCTCCTGGGGCGCGCTGATGGGCTGGGTCGCCGTGTTCGGCCGCCTCGACCCGCCGGCCCTGTGGCTCTACGCGGGCACGGTCACCTGGGTCGTCGGCTACGACACGATCTACGCGGTGCAGGACATCGAGGACGACGAGATCGTCGGCATCCACTCCTCCGCCCGGCTGTTCGGGGCGCGGCTGCGCCTCGCCGTGGGGCTGTGCTACGCGCTCACCGTCGCGCTGTTCGTGCCGGCTCTGGCCGGCGCCGGGGCCGGGCTCCTGGGCTGGGTCGGGCTCGCGCTGTTCGCCGCCCATCTCGCCCGGCAGGTGGCGCTGCTCTCCGAGCGCGACGGCGCGCGCGCCCTGGCCCTGTTCCGCTCGAACCGCGACGCGGGCCTCATCCTGTTCGCGGCGCTCGCCGCCGACGCCCTGTGGCAGGGGCTGGGCTGATTCGGCCGTGGCGGGGACCTGTTCCCGCGCCATATCCCGGAGCATGACCCAGTCAGATCCGCACCGACAACCCGACGACGCCATCGCCGAGGGCGCCCGCGCCCGGTCCCAGGGCCGTCCGCGCGACGCCTGCCCCTATCCGCTGGATTCGCCCGAGCGCAGGGCCTGGCTCGAGGGCTACGACGGCTCTCCGGCCGACCGCGCGCCCGACCAGCCGCTCGACAACGGCTGACCCGCTTTCTGGCAGATCACTTCGGGTTTGGCCTTCCCTCCGTCATCGCGAGCGGCAGCGAAGCGATCCAGGGCGCGCCCTGTCCGGAAAGGTCGCGCTCTGGATCGCCACGGCTTCGCCTCGCGATGACGGAGGGAAACCGAAGGGATCCATCGGATGGTGTATGACCCGCTCAGCCCCGCGAGATGATCTCGCTCTCGCCCCGGTGGATGCAGGGCCGGGCCGGGAGGCGGGCGGTCTTGCGCCGCACGAGGAAGCGCGGGCGGCGTCCGCTGAGCGCGGCGTGGCGGCGGCGCTGGCGGCCCTTTCCGAGCACGACCGGGCCGAGCTGCTGCGAGACCGGGACGATGCCGCCGTCCTCGCGCAGGAGCATGCGGGCGAGGCCCCCCTTGCTCGAAATGTCGCGCCACACGGCGACGACGTCCTCCTCGGGGAACGGCCCGAGCCGCATCGTCACCTCGCCCTCGCCGTCGACGAGGAGCAGGGCGAAGCGGTCCTCGCCGCAGGCGTCAGCCGCCTCGTCGGCGAAGGCCAGCGCCACGCCGGCCGGGGCGGTGCCGCCGGACATCGCGCCGAGAACCGGCAGCGGCGTCGCCCGAACCTCGATCCGGGGCGCGACCGCTTCGTCCTCGCAGCCGGGCCGACAGTTCAGATTCGCGATCTCGAAAGTCATCATCGGTTCGATGCCCTATCCCGTGTCGCGGTCTCTGTCGGACGCGCTGATCTGACAAGCACAGTGCCGGTCGTCTCCCCCAAGGCGCCTTAAGAGTGAGCGTTAAGCGTTCGTGGATCGAGCCGAGATCTGCCGGATGCTCAACGGACCCTTGCCGGGATTGGTGCAAATCGCGGTAACCGTCCCCGCGCGCCGCGGCGGCGCGGCCGCCCGCCGCCGAAGCATCACCGCCCGCGGTGCATTGCTGCGTTTTGCGAAAACCATGACCACTTTTCCGGTCGATGCCCTAGAACGAAGGGGCGTCGGCGCCGTTCAAACGGCATGAGGCCGGCCTCGCACGAACGGCTCCGACCGGATCCATGACCCAGACGACATCCTCTTTCGCGGCGCTGCGGCCCGTGCTGCACGACGTGATGCGGGAGGCCGCCGCGCTCGCGCTGCCCTCCTTCCGGACGGGGGCGCATACGAGCGCGCGGGTCTGGTCGAAGGCCGGCGGCTCGCCGGTGACCGAGGCGGACGTCGCCGTGGACGCCTTCCTCAAGGTGCGCCTGTCGCAGATCGAGCCGCGGGCGGCCTGGCTCTCGGAGGAGACCAGCGACGATCCGGTGCGGCTCGGCCACGACCTCGTCTGGATCGTCGACCCGATCGACGGCACCCGCGCCTTCCTCTCCGGGCATCCGGACTGGTCGATTGCGGTGGCCCTGCTGTCGCGGGGCGAGCCGGTGGTCGGCGGCGTCTTCGCGCCCGCGACGGAGGAGTTCTACGAGGCCGTGGCCGGCGAGGGGGCGACCCTCAACGGGGCGCCCATCCGCGTCGCGCCGCAGGAGAGGCTGGACGGCGCGCGCGTCACCGGCCCGAAGCCGTTTCAGGACCGCCTGCTCGACGGCGCGGCGCGGCTCGGGCCCCGGCCCACGGTGACGGTGATCGAGCGGGTGCCCTCGCTGGCCCTGCGGCTCGCGCGGGTGGCCGAGGGCCGGATCGATCTCGGCCTCGTCTCTCGCGACGCGCGGGACTGGGATCTCGCCGCCGCCGACCTCATCGTCCGCGAGGCGGGCGGGGCCGTCTGCGACCTGCAAGGCCGGCCGGCGGTCTACAACTGCCCGGAGCCGCGCCACGGCGAGCTGATCGCGGTGCCGCTCTCCCTGCGCGGGGCGGCGCTGGCGGCGCTGGACGCCTGATCGTCCCGGATTTTGCTCGACGCCGTCATCGCGAGCGGCAGCGAAGCGATCCAGGGCACTGCCATCTCCGGAGAGGTCACGTTCCGGATCGCGTCGGCTTCGCCTCGCGATGACGGATGCCGCACCGGTGCCTTCGATCCCGCGCGGCGCAGCCATCCCTGCTCTGGGACGGCCGCGGATTCTACCGCGCGGTGTTCACCCAGCGCACGAGGTCGGCGAGGACTTGGCCCAAGGCCGCGTCGAGTCCGGCGGCGGCGCTCTGCGGATCGACCTTCTGCACCGGGACGCGCGCGGTGAAGACGCGGGCGTTGACGACGCGTCCGCTGCCCTCGGCGATCAGCTTGGCCGAGAGGTCCACGACCGCCTCGCCGGTGCCGGAATTGATGTCGAACTCGCGGATCTCGCTGACGAGCTGGTAGTCGGACGGCACCTTGTCGCCGGGCCGCGAGACCGAGCGCAGCCGGCCGGTATTCTCCAGGCTCTGGATCACCCGCGTCTGGATCAGGCGCGGCAGGCGGTCTGCCCACTGGCCGCCGCCGAGGAAGGAGAGGGAGCCGCCGGGCTCGCGCACGATGATGCGGTCGGCCTCCATCGGCTGAAGGCCGACGGGCTCGGACACGACGATCGAGCGCGCCGCGCTCCCGGCCCGGGCCTGACCCGGCAGGGCGGCGAGATCGAAGGTGAGCGGCGTGCCCCCGCCGCCGCAGCCGCCGAGGAGCGCGAGCGGCGCGAGAAGGGCGCCTGCGCGCAGGAAGCGGCCGGGGTGGAGGCGACCGGGCAGGGCAGGCGAGAGAGGAAGACGCGTCATACGCTCGGGCACCGTCCATTCGCTGTCGGGGAGGCTGACCTCCCCTCTAGCATGCGGGAGCATACGCCAACGCCCAAGCTGCGCGGTGCGTGCCGACACATTCCTTGGAAACGGGGCCGCTCAGCGGCCACCGTTGTATTCCGGCAACGACGGCTTGCCGCCGAAGATCACCTGCGACGGGTCGCGCTCCAGGCTCCGGGCGGCCCGGCTGAGGGTGTTGAGGGTGCGCTGGCCGTCGGTCGACAGCGCCTCGACCTCGCGCCGGCTCGTGCCCGAGAGGCGGTTGAAGCTCGTCGAGATGTTGGCGGTGCGCTTGTCGAGGTTCTCCGAGAGCGCGCGGAACGCCTTGCCGGCCTCGCGCACGGAGATCGCCGCCTCGCGGATCTCGGCGAAGGTGCCCGCGCCCTGCTGGCCCGAGGCCGAGCCGAGAAAGCCCTCGGCACCCTTCAGGACGCCGTCGATCCGGTCGGCGGAGGCGCTGAGCTTGCCCGCGAGCGCGCGGGCGTCGTGAAGCCCGGCCTCGATGTCGGGGCTCGCGTTGGCGAGCGCGGTCGAGAAGGTCTCGGCGTTCTCGATCACCCGGTTGAGGCGCTGGCCGTCCACCGCCTTGACGAGACCTGCGATCGAGGGGCCGGCCTCGGCCAGCGTCTTCGAGAAGGACTCGACGTTGGCGAGCGTGCGGTTGATCGCACCCTCGTTGCCGGCCACGACCTTGTCGAGGCGCTGGAGCACGTCGTCGGCGCGCTGGGCGATCTGCTTGGCCGCCGCCATCATGTCCTGGATGTCGCTCGAATCGGCGAAGATCGTCGGCATCTTGTCGCCGGAGCCCGGCGTGAGGGCCGGTGCGTCGGCGCTGCCGCCCGAGAGCGCGATCTGCGAGACGCCGGTCAGCATCGCGGAATCGAGCCGCGCGCGGGTGTCGGCGCGCAGGGGCGTCGAGGGATCGACCTGCACCACGGCGACGACCCGGCGGGGATCCTGCGGCAGCAGGCGCACTTCGAGCGCCTCGCCGACCTTGATGCCGTTGAACGACACGGTCGAGCCCTTGGCGAGCCCCCCGACCGAGCCGGAGAACACGATGCGGATCGCCTGGGTCGCCTGTCCCCGGGAGCCGCCCTGGAGCCAGAACACGAAGCCGAAGGCGGCCAGGACGACGCCGATGGTGAAGGCGCCGATCAGCACATAGTTTGCGCGAGTCTCCATCGGCTCAGCTCTAATCCCGATCCGAGGGGGCGAAGCGGTGCGCAACCGCACCGTGGGCGATCATCCGGCCCTCACGGCGACGCTCACGCATGGGCGAAGCCCGGCTGCGCGGCGGCGGGGGCCGGGGTGGCGAGGGCGCGGGCGCGCTTACCGTGGAAGTAGGAGCGCAGCCAGGGATGGTCGCTCGCCAGCATCTCCTCGATCGTGCCCTGCGCGATGATCCGGCCATCGCCGAGCGCCGCGATGCGGTCGCAGGCGGTGTAGAGGCTGTCGAGATCGTGCGTCACCATGAAGACGGTGAGGCCGAGCGTCTTCTTCAGGGTCGAGACGAGGTCGTCGAACTCGCCCGCGCCGATCGGGTCGAGGCCGGATGTCGGCTCGTCGAGGAACAGGATCTCCGGGTCGAGCGCCAGCGAGCGGGCGAGCGCCGCGCGCTTGATCATGCCGCCGGAGAGTTCCGAGGGGTACTTGTCGGCCGCATCCGGCTTGAGGCCGACCATCTCGATCTTCAGGCGGGCGAACTCGTCGAGCAGGCGCTCGGACAGCTTGAGATGCTCGCGCATCGGCATCTGGATGTTCTGCTTGACGGTCAGGCCCGAGAACAGCGCGCCCTGCTGGAACAGCACGCCCCAGCGCTGCTCGAGCTGGCGCCGCCGGGCGACGGTGAGGCCGTCCACGTCCTCGCCGAAGATCTCGATCGTGCCGGAGCGCTTGGGCACCAGCCCGAGGATGGTCCGCGTCAGCACCGACTTGCCCTGCCCGGAGGGGCCGACGAATCCCAGGATCTCGCCGCGGCGGATGTCGAGGTCGAGCCCCTTCATCACCGTGCGATGGCCGAAGCCGACCACGAGGTCGCGCACGCGAATGATCGCGTCGCCTGGGGCAGCGTCTTGCCCCGCCGGGGACAGGTGAGGGGTGGCCAAGGGATCGATCCGGATGTCGTCTGTCCGCATGATGCTAGAAATCGATCGCTGCGAAGAAGACCGCGAACAGGCCGTCCAGCACGATCACCATGAAAATTGACTTGACGACTGAGGCGGTGACGTGGCGCCCGAGCGACTCCGCCGAGCCCTCCACCGCGAAACCCTCGATCGTCGCGATGATTCCGATCGTCAGCGCCATGAACGGTGCCTTGATCAGCCCGACCGCGAAATGGTGGAACGACACCGCCGCCTGGAGCCGCGCCAGGAAGGCATCGACGGTCATGCCGCCGTAGAGCGCGGCGGTGAGGCCGCCGCCCGCGAGCGCGGCGAGCGAGCCGAGAAAGGCCAGGATCGGCAGGCCGATCACCAGGGCGAGGATGCGCGGCAGGATCAGGATCTCGATCGGGTCGAGCCCCATGACGCGAAGCGCGTCGACCTCCTCGCGCATCCGCATCGAGCCGATCTCGGCGGTGAAGGCCGAGCCGGAGCGGCCCGCCACCATGATCGAGGTGAGGAGCACCCCGAGTTCGCGCAGGATCAGGAGGCCGATCAGGTTCACGACGAAGCTCTGCGCGCCGAAGCGCTGGAGCTGGAAGATGCCCTGCTGCGCGACGATGCCGCCGACGAGGAACGAGATCAGCACGATGATCGGCACGCCGCGCAGCGCCACCTGTTCGAGCTGGTTGACGAGGGCCGCCATGCGGAAGGTCTGCGGCCGGCGCGCGACGCGGCCGCCGGCGGCCACGACCTCGCCGAGGAAGGCGATGCCGGCCAGGATCTCGTTGCCGCCGCGGGCGACGCGCTGGCCGGTGGCGTCGAGGAAGCGCAGGCCGACGTTTCGGGTGTCGCGCGGGGCCGGCTCGGGCTCGCGCAGGCCCATCTCGCCGAGCAGGATGCGGTGCTCGGGCCGCGCCCCGGCATAGGCGAGACGGCCGCCCGCCGCCTCGATCTCGGCGCGGGTCCGCTCCAGCACCCAGGCGCCGAGGGTGTCGAGCCGGGCCAGCCCGCTCAGGTCCACCAGGACGGGGTGGCTGCGGCCCTGCGCGGCGATGCGCGCCGAGGCGCTCTCCACCGCCGGCCCCTGGTCCGCGGTCCAGCGGCCGTGCAGGATCACGCGGCCGCTGCCCGCATCGAGGTCCGCGCCCGCGGCCTCCGAGATGCCTGAGCCGTCTGCGATCCGCACGCGCCGCTCCCGCTTCCGCTCCAGCGATCTTGAAACGAATGTCTTACCAAGATGCGTCGAATCCGAGGCTTCGGGCTCGACGCTCCGGCGGCCCGACGCCGCCCCTCGGGGCGCTGCCAAGAGCGACCACCTTTTGCTCCGCCGATGGGATGATCCCTTCGGGATCCCGGTCTCGGGATCGTAGCGGAAGCGTCGCCTATACCTGATGGGGTGAGCCGCTGCCAAATCGCCGGGGTTCGTGGAGGCGCCGCGCCCAGGCGACGAGGCCGAGGCCGGCGAGCGCCAGCGGCGCCATCATCAGGAAGGTCGCGGGGCCGCCGAGCGAGCGGTAGACCGCGCCGCAGGCCAATGTCGCCAGCGCCGACACCAGGGCGGTCGAGGCGCCGACCGTCCCCTGCGCCCGGCCGCGGGCGCCCTCCGGCGCGAAGCCGGACACCGCCGCCATGACGCCGAGATGGGTCGCGCCGAAGGTGAGGCCGTGCAGCATCTGCAGCGGCAGGAGCAGGGCGAGGTCGCCGTCGGCGAGGCCGAGGCCCAGGGCCCGGAGCAGGGCGGCGCCCGCGCCGAGGCCGAGCAGGCGGAACGGGCTGCGCCAGCGGGCGGGAAAGCGGCCGACGACGGCGAACAGCGCGATCTCCGCCGCGACGCCGGTCGCCCAGAGCGCACCGATCCAGGGCGCCGGGACGCCGTGGCGGGCCCAATCGAGGCTGCCGAAGGCGTAGATCGCCGCGTGGCTTGCCTGGATCAGCGCCGCCGCGGCGATGGAGAGCCGCAGCACCGGTGGCAGGGGCGGGGAGACCCCCCGGGCCGGCGACGGCTCGACGGCCGGACCCGCCTCCCGGCCGGAGGCGGCGACGGCGGTCGCGGCGAGCGCGAGCCCGGTGAGCAACAGCGGCACCGCGACCCGGTCGCCCAGCACGCCGAGCAGCGCGCCGCCGGCGAGGTTCGCGGCGAGGAAGGCGACCGAGCCGCAGAGCCGGATGCGGGCGTAGTCGATCCGCTTCGAGCGGCGGGCGGCGGCGAGCGTCAGGAAGTCGATGCTCGGCACCAGCGGGGCCTGCGCTACCGCGTTCGCGACGATCAGAAGGCCGAGCAGGGCGGCTGCGACGGCGGCCGCCGCCGGCATCAGGGCGTAGGTGAGCGCCAGGGTGAGGCTGCCGGCGACGAGCAGGGTGCGCGGGCGCACGCCGCGATCGATCAGGCCCATCAGGGGCCGCGTGGCGATGACCTTCGTCGCGATCGGCAGCGCGAGCAGCAGCCCGATCAGCCCGGCATCGAGCCCGAGCGCGCCGAGCCATACCGGCATGAACGGCATGGCGATGCCGATCTCCACGAAGACCACGGCGTAGAGGAGGCCGAGCCGGACGGGATCGGGCTCGGCGGTCGGGGCTGTGCGTGTCACGGGATCGCGGCGAGGCGGGCCGCCCCTCTCATCGGCAGAAAACGTCGCGCGGCGGGGCGAAGCGCTGAAAAGCGTAAGTCGCCGTTAAAGCGCGGCTGTCAATCTCACATCGACCGTCAATCGTCGCGGCACGCCTCGCGGGGGTGCCGAGTCCGCGCGGGGTGTGATGTCGAGTTCCCGTTCCCTGACGCCGCTGGACGCGTCGCAATACGATGCCATCGAGGACGCCGTCCGGGAAACCGAGCGGGGCCGGTGGTTTCTGACCGAATACGCTCGCCGCAACCGCAACGCCGACACCGAGGTGCTGCTGGACGCGATCCGGCGCATCGAGAACGTCGTCACGACGGACCGGCCGGACGATGTCGGGCGCTTCCGCGGCGACCTGATGGAGATGGCCGACGCCATCGCCCGCACCCGCGCCGAGGTGGCCGCGCTCTCCGCGCCCGAACAGGGCGAGAGCCGTCTCACCGTGGCGTCCGAAGCCCTCGACGCGATCGTCCGCGCCACCGAGCGGGCGACCTCCGACATCCTCAGCGCCGCCGAGGAAGTGCAGGAAGCCGCTTGGACCCTGCGCGAGACCGGGGCCGATTCCGCGCTGTGCGACGCCCTCGACCGGCACGCCACGCAGATCTACACCGCCTGCTCGTTCCAGGATCTGACCGCGCAGCGCACGAGCCGCGTGGTGCACACCCTGCGCTACCTCGAGAACCGCATCGCCTCGATGATCGGAATCTGGGGCAATCCCGACGACGCGGTGCCGTCCCTCGATCCGGACGCGCACGCGGCCGCCGCCCCCGCCGCCCTCGATCAGAACGACGTCGACCGCTTCCTCGACATGGAAGGCCCGGTGCCCGCGCCAGCCAGGTCCGTCCTGCCGCCGCTGCCGGCGGTCGCGCTTGACGACGATCTCGCCTTCCTGCCGGAAAGCCCCGTGCAGGACGAGCCCGCGCACGAGGAGGCTTCCGCCGAGCCGGCCTCTCCGGCCATGCGCCTCGCCGACGCGATCTCGGCCGACCTCGCCGCCTTGAACACGCTGACCGTCGATGACGGGGACGCCGTCGCGGCGGACGAGCCGGGTCCGGAGGCCGAACCGGTGCTCTTCGCCCCGGAGCCGGCCGAGTCGGCGATCGAAGCGGACGAGGCGGAGATCGTCTTCGAGGTCGTGCCGGAGGTCGAAGACATCGACGACGCCGAGACGGCCGGCGCGATCGAGCCGGAGCAAGCGGAGATCGCGTTCGAGCTCGTGGCGGACGTCGGGGAGGTCGAGGACGCTGAGATCGCCGAGGCGATCGAGCCGACGGCCGAATTCGCCGTTCCGGCGGAGACCGAAGCGGTCATGCCGGCGGCCGGGCCCCTGGTCGTCGCTATCGTGGAGCCGGCGGACGCGGACGATCTCGCCGCCGCCTTTCCCGATCTCGATACGCTGAGCATCGAGGAGAAGATCGCGCTGTTCGCCTGACGGCGCGGCGGTCGGGACCGATGCGGCGCGTCATGCCGCATCGGCCCATTCCAAAACCGGCGGCCACTTTCCGGGCCGATGCCTTATACGGGCCCGCGTCATGGCCCTGCATCTTCTGAAACTGTGCGTCGGCCCCTCCTCGATCGAGGAGTTGGAGGCGCGGATCGCTCACAATCGGGCGGAAGCCCTGCGCCTCGGCCAGGAGCCGGTGACGGCGCACGTCACCCGCATGTTCCCCAAGCGGGCGCGGGCGATCGCCGAAGGCGGCTCGATCTACTGGGTGATGAAGGGGACGCTGACCTGTCGTCAGCCGATTCGCGCCATCGAGCCGGTCACGGGAAGCGACGGGATCGATCGATGCCGCCTCGTCCTCGATCCGGCGGTGACGCCGGTCTCGCCGCGCCCCTGCCGTCCGTTCCAGGGCTGGCGCTACCTGGAGGCTCGCGACGCGCCGTCGGATCTCGACCGGGCCAGTGCCGGCGAGGTCGCCGAGATGCCCGAGAGCCTGCGACGCGAACTGGTCGCGCTGGGATTGATCTGAGGCCGCCCGATGCGCTCGGCATGGCGGCCGGGATGGCCCCGCTCCGGAGGGTGCGAGGCCGAGTCGGTCAGGCCGCTTCCTTCAGTCGCACGGCGGCCGGGGTGATCCCGAAGCGGTCGGCGAGGTGCCAGCGCAGTTCGCGCGGCGAGTGATACTCGTAGGAAGGGTCGATGAGGTGGCTGAGGTCGGCCTGCGCGTTGCGCGCCTGCGTGTCGACCAGGCTGCCCACCCGGAAGGTCGCCGCGTTGGTCACGGGCGAGATAGCGCTCACGTGGCGCCGGAATTCGAACATCATGGCTTTTCTTCTTTCTCGCCGGATCCCGCGCCACTTGTCGGCGTGGCCGGCGTCGTTTCTGGTTGTTTTGGGTGTCGGCGGCGCCCGCCGTGAGGCAACCCTGGAAACGCGTTCCAGGGGCCTGCGGCCGGTGGGTGCCGCTTCGTTGTTCAGATGCGCGGTCGGGCCGGCTTAACACCGGCCCCGAGGCAATCAGACCGCCTGGAGGTTGCCGGCCGCGTCCTTGCCGCTGCGCTTGTCGGTCAGAACCTCGTAGGAAACCTTCTGGCCCTCGACGAGGTTGCGCAGGCCGGCGCGCTCGACGGCGGAGATGTGGACGAACACGTCCTTGCCGCCGTTATCCGGCTGGATGAAGCCGTAGCCCTTGGTCTCGTTGAACCACTTAACAGTCCCAGTATCCACGAATAGTTCCTTCGTTCTTCACACGCCGCGCGCAAGCATCTGCTCGAAGCGAGCACGTGGCAGCGTCCGCCGATTTTGCGGGATGACGGGCCGTATGCGGATGGATCGAAGCCTTTCGCTTCGCCGCGCCCGTCGAAACACTATGTAGGCCGCCGATGCGGCCTTAACAAGGCGGAATGGGAGGCGGTCGTCGCGGAGCCTCGCGCGGGGGCCCTGAGCGGGGCCCAAAGGACCGCTTCCGCCACCCTGTGACCCACCCTGTGACAAAGCCCGGAGCCGGTGCATATATGACCGTCAATCCAGGCGGTTACGAGGCCGCCCTCAAGGCAGTTCAGTCAGGCGGTTCATGGCGGGCATCTCGGTTTCCCTCGAAGGCGCGAACATCCAGCTCTCGTTCCAGAAGGACGACCAATCGACGGCGGTGGTGATGGATGCCCGTGCCGCCCGCGCCCTCGTGCGCGCCGTCGGCCAACTCCTTACCGCCATCGACGACGACGGCGAGGTGGATCTGCCCGACGAGAACAGCGACGAGGAAGTCGCCATGCTCGACGTGACCTCGTCCGCCATCGAGGTCGGGACCGACGAGCAGGGGCAGGCCGTGGTCGCCCTGCAGGCCGGCGCGCTGCCGCCGTTCCAGCTCCGCCTGACCGACGAGGAGGCCCGCCACGTGGCCTCCAGCCTCAGCGAGATCCTGGCCGCGCCGCGGGACGTGCGCACCTCCCACGGCGGTCATTGAGGGCTTCCGACGCCGCGGTCTGCCCGATCGGATCGGGCGTGTGATCCACGTCTCGGAAGGCGAGGGTGATTGCGCGGCCGAGCCGTGCGCGCGACGTCCGCACGCTGCGACGCTCGATCCGCGCGGGGGCGATCACAATTCGTGGAGAGCGGTACGAAGCCGTCGATCGCTGCTTCGGGCGTCGGGCGGTTGTTGAGGCGGCGTCGTCTTGGCGCCGGCACGGGGGTTCTTCGTGAGCCGAAACGCCTTCGACGGCAGTGATCGGCGGACGATGCAACGGTGAGCGGCTGCGCCTCGACGAGCGCGGCGCAGCCTGGGCATCGGTTCAGAGCCGGATTCCGGGATCCGTCGGTCCGCCGGGCAGGTAATCCGGTTCGGAGCCCGGTCCGCGGGGCTCGTCGATGCTCGGATCATCGACCGGATAGGGCGTGCGCGGGCCGGTCGGGCCGATATCGGGCTGGTCGTCGGGCTGCGGCGGCGGCGGGAGATCGCCGGGGATCTGTCCGCCGGGGGTGGTT
>NZ_JBELQE010000126.1:0-121661 GCF_040270385.1 Methylorubrum podarium
GCTCGTGCCCCCGCCCGCCGCGCCGGAGGCGTGACACGGTCCCGTTCCGGCACGCGGCCCGTTTCCGGCATTGACCGTCGGCTAACCGGTCGCGGTCATTCTACGGGGGAGCCAGGTTGCGTATCGGCTCAGTCGTGCGAACGACGCCCCCCGCCGTCCCAGCTTGGACGGCGGGGACGCCCGCCCCGCGCCGCCCTCGAACGGGCGGCCCCGGGCCCGCCGGAGCGGAGGGCCCGCGAGACCGGGGCCTGGGCGGCATCGAACCTTTTCACCGAATGCGATCGGCCGGCGCTCGACCGCCGATCGATGCGCCCGTCGCGCGGCGGGGCGTCGCGGACCGGAACAGGGCCGTGGTGCCGCCTCTTCCCTGGACGAACCGGCGCCCCCGCGCGGCCGCATCGCTCGGGCCGCGTCGGCCCGGGGGCGGATCGTCGTCGCGAAGGGTGCCGTGGACCCACCGCGAAGGATCCGTGCATGCCCCGACACCCGACCCGCCGCATCCCGGCCGCCCTGCCCGCCGCTGCGGCCGGCCTTGCCGCGAGCCTTGCCCTGTGCCTCGCCCTGCCGGCCGTCGCCCAGGGGCAGGGGAAGCCGCTGCCGCCGCCCGCGAGCGAGGTGATGCCGCCGGTCGAGCTGACCGTCGAGATGCGCGACGGTCATCCTGTCTGCCAGCCGGCGGAGCTGCGCCTTCCGGCCGACACCAACGTGGCGCTCAACGTGGTGAGCCGGGCCGACCAGCCGGTGACGATCACCATGCCGGGCCAGTTCGAGAACGGCCGCGTGCTGCACGCCGACGGCGATCTCGCCCACGTGGCGAGCGAGAAGGGCTACACGGTCAAGCGGGAGGGCCGGGGGCAGCTGCGCCTGCGCACGCTCGCGGCCGGCGAGAAGCCCTTCGCCTGCACCGGCGCCAACAGCCGCAGCAACCCGTTCGAGGGCAAGGTCATCCTGACCCCGCCCGCGGGCTGAGGCCGCCGCCCGCAGGACCGAGCCGGCCCTGCGGGCGATAAGGCATGGCAGGTCCCCTCCCCCATCCGTTAAGGGAGGGGGCGATTCCCGGTCGCTGCGTCTCGGCGGCGGGCAGGGGATCGGACCAGTGGATGCGAGATAGAGGGCGCATGGCCAAGCCGGGGGACGACGACGAGCAGGCCATCGACCGCCTGACCCTGTACATGCTGAAAGAGACCTATTGCGCGGCCGCCGGCGCCCTGATGCGGATGAACCCGCTGGCCGCCGAGGCGCTGTTCCAGGCCTTCGAGCGGCAGATCGCCGACGCGCTCCAGCGCATGCACGCCCACCGCTCGGAGGGGCCGGATTCGACCGCCATCGCCATGGCGGTCGGCGACCGGATCGCCGACATCCTCGATCAGGCCCACCGCCGCCAGTTCGAGCCGGCCGGCGCGCCGGGCCCTGAGGATCGCAGCCTCAAGGCCGTGCGGGAATCGGGCCTCTCGAACGAGGCGGTGGAGATGCTGGCCGACCTCCAGCGCCGCTTCCCCGCGCCCTGACCGCAGCCGTCGCCGCCATGACGGCGACGCGACGGCGGCGACGCGGCGGCGGCGACGGGGCCGGGTTCTACTCCGCCGGCACCGCCCGCGGTGCCAGGGGGGCCGGCTCGTCCTCGAACGGGCGCTCGGGATGCATGGTGAAGGCGAGCCCCGCGCCGAGGAGCAGCAGCCCGATCGAGCCGGCGAACGGCAGGATCCAGTTGCCGGTGAGATCCACGATCAGGCCGAAGGTGAGCGGCGAGACGATCGCGGCGAAGGCCGAGCCGAAATTCATCAACCCGCTCGCGGTGCCGGCATATTGCGGGGCGATGTCCATCGGCACCGACCAGATCGGCCCGATCACCAGTTCGAGGAAGAAGAAGCCGCCGCTGAGCATCAGCGCCACCAGGGTCAGGTCCTTGGTGAAGAACACCCCCGCGAGGCAGGCGGCGGCGCCCAGCATGCCGAGGGAGATCACGTTGCGGCGGGCCTTCTGCAGGTCGCCGGTCTTCTTCAGGATGCGGTCGGACATCACGCCGCCCAGCGTGTCGCCGACGACGCCGGCGAAGAACACGCCCGAGGCGAACAGGGCCGAGTTCTTGATGTCGAGGCCGTAGCCGTCCTTAAAGAACGAGGGCAGCCAGTTGAGGTAGAGCCACAGCGACCAGCCGTAGCAGAAATAGGTCAGCGTCACGGGCGCCATGCGCGGGATCAGGCGGCGCCACGGCACCGGCGGCTTGGCGGCGGGCTTGGCCGTCCGGTCGTGGATCGCCAGGCGCTCCAGATCCTCGTTCGTGATGCTCTTATGCTCGCGCGGGTCGTCCCGGTAGTAGAACGCCCAGACCAGCACCCAGGCGAAGCTGACGATGCCGAGGACGACGAAGGCGCCGCGCCAGCCGACATAGGCCATCATCAGCACGACGAGCGGCGGCGTGATCGCGTTGCCGAAGCGGGCGAACGAGTGGGTGATGCCCTGCGCGAAGCCGCGCTGGTCCTTGGCCACCCAGGACTGCATGGCGCGGGTCGCGGTGGGGAAGGTGGCGCCCTCGCCGAAGCCCAGGGCGAAGCGGGCCAGGAACAGCGAGACCACGCCGCCGACGAAGCCGGTCGCCACCGTCGCCGCCGCCCAGATCAGGCCGCAGATCAACAGGGTGCGCCGCGCGCCCCACTTGTCGGCCATCGCGCCGCCGACGATCTGGAACACCGCGTAGGGGTAGGCGAAGGCGGAGAAGACGAGGCCGAGCTCGGTGTTGGTGAGGCCGAGCTCACCCTTGATCGCCGGGCCGGCGGTGCCGACGTTGACCCGGTCGACATAGGTGATGAAGTACATCAGGCAGAGCAGGAACAGCACCATGCCCGGCGCCGTCACGCGGCGTGGGATCGTGATCATCGGAGCTTCCTCCAGTTCAATGGCAAGCACCCCGGGCCCCCGCGTCCGATGCGCGGGCTGGCCCGGGGCGTGGGCGTCGTGAGGCGGATCAGCCGTCGAGGCCGGCGCGCAGGCTCGCCATGGCGGCGAGCACGCCGCCGCGCTGGTGCGGCACGCCGGCCGCCGCGAGGCCCATCTCGACGCCGGAGAGGGCCCCCATCAGGGTCAGGTCGTTGGTCTCGCCGAGATGGCCGATGCGGAAGATCTTGTCGGAGAGCTTCGACAGGCCGGCGCCGAGCGACATGTCGAACTTTTCCAGCACCACCGCGCGGAAGGCGTCCGCGCCCTTGCCCTCGGGCATCATCACCGCGGTCAGCACCGGCGAGTACTCGTCCGGGTTCTGGCACAGCACTTCGAGGCCCCAGGCCTCGACCGCGGCGCGGGTCGCGGCGGCGAGCCGCTGGTGGCGGGCGAAGACGTTGTCGAGCCCCTCCTCCAGCATCATCGCCACGGCCTCGCGCAGGCCGTAGAGCAGGTTGGTGGCCGGCGTGTAGGGGAAGTAGCCCGTGGCGTTGGGCTTCAGCATCTCCTCCCAGTCCCAGTAGGACCGGGGCAGGTTGTTGGACTTGCCCGCCGCCCGCGCCTTGTCCGAGATCGCGGTGAAGCCGAGGCCCGGCGGCAGCATCAGCCCTTTTTGCGAGCCGCTGACGGTGACGTCGACGCCCCACTCGTCGTGGCGGTAATCGACCGAGCCCAGCGAGGAGATGGTGTCGACCAGGAGCAGGGCCGGGTGCCCGGCCGCGTCGATCGCCTTGCGGATCGCCGGAATGCGGCTCGTCACGCCGGTGGAGGTCTCGTTGTGGACCACCATCACCGCCTTGAAGCTGTGGCCGCGATCCTCCGCGAGCTTGGCCTCGACCAGGGCCGGATCGACGCCGTGGCGCCAGTCGCCGGGCACGAACTCGACCTCGATGCCCCAGCGCGCCGCCATCTGACGCCACAGGGTGGCGAAGTGGCCGGTCTCGAACATCAACACCCGGTCGCCGGAGGAGAGCGTGTTGACGATCGTCGCCTCCCAGGCCCCGGTGCCGGAGCCGGGATAGATCACCACCGGTCCCTCGGTGCGGAAGATCGTGCGGCAGCCCTCCAGCACCTCGCGGCCGAGCACGCCGAATTCCGGCCCGCGGTGGTCGATCACCTGCCGGTCCATGGCGCGCAGCACGCGCTCCGGCACCGGGCTCGGACCCGGAATATGCAGGAAATGTCGTCCGGTGCGGCTCGTCATGGTTCCTCCCGTTCAGCCGAATGCCGGGCGTTCCACGTCGCACCCGGTCTTTTCATCCCCCAGGTTTGCATTCATTTTGAGCGGAGACAAGAAGTATCATGCCTTCATTCCACCCATCGACGGCGATCGGACCCGCTGCTACCAATCCCTGATGACTTCCGCCATGACACTCGACGGACCTGACTCGGAGGGCACGGACGGCCCGATCCCCCTCCCCGCCGAGCTGCCCGTCGCGGCGCCGGCCAAGCTGCCCGCGCGGCCCCGGGAAAACCTCGTGCATTCCCTCCACGACGAGGTGCTGGCGCGGCTGCGCGACTTCATCGTCGAGGGCAACCTAGCCCCCGGCGCCCGCGTGCCCGAACGTCTCCTGTGCGAGCGCTTCGGCATCTCGCGCACGCCCCTGCGGGAGGCGCTGAAGGTCCTGGCTTCGGAGGGGCTGATCGACCTGCTGCCGAATCGCGGCGCGCGGGTCCGCCGAATCGGCGAGCGGGAGATCGTCGAGCTGTTCGACGTGATGGGCGGCCTGGAGGCCCTGGCCGGACGGCTCGCCTGCGAGCGCATCACGGAGGAGGCCTACGCGGCGATCGAGCGGCTGCACCACGAGATGTACGGCCACTACCTGCGGCGCGACCTGCACGGCTACTTCGCCTGCAACCAGGCGATCCACGACCGGATCGTCCAGGCCGCGGACAACGCGCCCCTGAGCGCCACCTACACGAGCTTCGCGGGGCGGCTGCGGCGGGCGCGCTACTCGGCCAATCTCGACGCCAACCGCGACCGCTGGGGCGAGGCGATGCGCGAGCACGAGGAGATGCTCGACGCCCTGCGCCGCCGCGCCGGGGCGGAACTCAGCGACATCCTGTTCCGACACCTGCGCAACAAGCGGAAGGCCGCCGCCGACCGCGAGGCCGCGGCACCGGCCCAGAGCGTGATCGAGGTCGGTGAGAGCGCCTGACGCGCGAACTTTCCATCATTTTTGAATGCATTTTGCACGACCGAGCGGCCCGTTCATGCCACGCTTTGCCGCCAATCTGAGCCTGCTGTTCACGGAGCTGCCGCTGCTCGACCGGTTCGCGGCGGCCCGCGCCGCCGGGTTCGCGGCGTGCGAGATGCAGTTCCCCTATGCCGAGCCGAAGGAGACGCTCGCCGCGCGCCGCGCCGAGGCCGGCCTGCCGCTCGTGCTGCACAACCTGCCCCCCGGCGACTGGGCTGCGGGCGAGCGCGGCATCGCCATCTTCCCTGAACGGATCGCCGCGTTCCGCGACGGCGTCGCACGGGCGATCGACTATGCCGGGGCGCTCGGCTGCCGGCAGATCAACTGCCTCGCCGGCCTCGCGCCGCCGGGCGCCGAGCGGGCACGCCTGCGCGCGACGCTCTCCGAAAACCTCGCCTACGCCGCCGACGCGCTGGGCGAGGCGGGCATCCGCCTGCTGATCGAGCCGATCAACGACCGCGACATGCCGGGCTTCTTCCTGAACCGCCTCACTGAGGCAGCCGCGGTGATCGAGTCGGTCGGGTCCGACAACCTCTTCATCCAGGCCGACCTCTACCACATGGCGATGATGGGCGAGGATCTGGCGGAGAGTCTCGCCGCCCACCGCGACCGCATCGCCCATGTCCAGATCGCCGACGCCCCCGGCCGCCACGAGCCCGGCACCGGCACCATCGATTTTCCCGCCGCCTTCGCGGCCCTCGACCGCCTCGGCTACGACGGCTTCATCGGCTGCGAATACCTGCCCGCGTCCGGCACCGAGGCGGGCCTCGGCTGGATGGCGTCCTAGCGCTGAAAGTTCCGGGTTCCCAAAGGGCTAGCCCTTTGGCGGGGCGCCGGGGCAGCGCCCCGGCCTTCTTCCAGGGCTCTGCCCTGGACCCGCGAAAGGACTCGTCCTTTCGAAACCTGCTTCTTCAGAAGATCGGCATGCCGCCCGCGACGGTGATGAGGGCGCCGGAGGTGTAGCTGCTCTCCTCCGCCGCCAGCATGACGTAGGCCGAGGCGAGTTCCGCCGGCTGTCCCGGGCGGTTGAACGGCACCTGGCTTCCGAAGGTCTTCACCGCATCCTCGCTCATCCCGGCGGGGATGAACGGGGTCCAGATCGGACCGGGCAGCACGCCGTTCACGCGGATGCCGGTCTCGGCGAGGAGCTGGGCGAGGCCGAGCACCATGTTGCTGAGCGCGCCCTTGGTGGCGCTGTAGGCGAACAGGGTCGGCACCGGGTGCTTGGAATTGACCGAGGAGGTGAAGATCACCGAGGCGCCGGGCTTGAGATGCGCCAGCGCCGCCTTGGTGGCGTAGAACGGGCCGAAGATGTTGGTCTGGAAGTGTTTTTCGAAGATGGCGTCGTCGATGTCGGCGACCCCCTGGTTCGGCTGCTGGAAGGCGGCGTTGTTCACCAGGATGTCGAGCCGGCCGAATTCGCGGGCGGTGCGCTCGACGATCTCGCGGGCATAGGCCGCGTCCTTGATGTCGCCGGGGAGCAGCAGGGCGCGGCGGCCCGCCCGCTCGATCCAGTTGCCGACGGTCTCGGCATCCTTCTGCTCGTCGGGCAGGTAGGAGATCGCCACGTCCGCGCCCTCGCGGGCATAGGCGATGGCGACCGCCCGGCCGATGCCGCTGTCGCCGCCCGTCACCAGGGCGGCCTTGCCGGCGAGCCGGCCCGAGCCCTTGTAGCTCTCCTCGCCGTGATCGGGCTCCGGCGCCATCCTGGCCGTTTGGCCGGGAAAGCTCTGGGCCGGCGTCTCGAAGGGCGGGCGCGGGTACTTCGTCAGCGGATCGGTCATCACGGCTCCTTCTCGGGGATTGCCGCGACAACCGGGTGCGAGGGGCGCCGTTCCGACGCGGCGACCCTGGGCCGCGGTCAGCGCGCCGGCACGAGGGTCGCGTCGAGCACGCGGGCGACGTGGAGGGCGTCGCGCCCGAGACCGTCGTGGATCTGGTGGCGGCAGCTGGTGCCGTCGGCGACCACGAGGTCGTCGGCGCCCGCCTTGCGCAAAGCCGGGAACAGCGACAGCTCGGCCATGGCGAAGGAGACGTCGATGGTGTCCCGCCCGTAGCCGAAGGCGCCGGCCATGCCGCAGCAGCTCGATTCGATGACGCGCACATCGAGCCCCGGCACGGCGCGCAGCACCGTCTCGACGGCGCCCATCGCCCCGAAACTCTTCTGGTGGCAGTGGCCGTGCAGGTGGGCGACCCGGCCGCCCTGATCGGCGAGCGGCAGGCTGATGCGGCCCGCGGCGAGGTCGGCGGCGAGAAGCTCTTCGAAGAGGAATGCCTTGCTCGCGAGTTCCCCCGCCTCCTCGCGCGGCAGCAACGACAGAAACTCGTCGCGGAAGGTGAAGAGGCAGGAGGGCTCAAGGCCCACCACCCGGGCGCCGGCCCGCACGAACGGCAGGAGCGTGTCGAGGGTGCGCCGGGCCTCCTCGCGCGCCCGGTCGGTCTGGCCGGAGGCGAGGTAGGTGCGGCCGCAGCAGAGCGGGCGGCGGCCCTTGTGCGCGACGACGCGGTGCAGGCGGTAGCCGGCCGCCCGCAGCACCCGCTCGGCGGCCTCGAGGTTCTCGCGCTCGAAAGCGCGGTTGAAGGTGTCGCCGAACAGGACGAGATCGCGGAAGTCGCCGCTCACGTCCTCCGGGTGGGCGACCTCGCCGGTCTCGCGCCAGGGCCGGCGCCACTCGGGCAGCGAGCGGCGGGCGGAGAAGCCGGCCCAGCTCTCGCCGAACCGGGCGAGCGCGGGGTAGCGGTTGCGCAGGTTGAGCAGCGGCGCCAGGGCGGCGGCGACGCCGGCATAGCGCGGCATCTCGGCGACCAGCCGCTCCTTCAGCGGCAGGCCGTGCCGGGCGTGGTAGTGGTGCAGGAACTCGACCTTCATCTTGGCCATGTCGACGCCGGTCGGGCATTCCCGGCGGCAGGCCTTGCACGACACGCACAGGTCCATCGTGCGCTTCATCTCAGGTGACAGGAACGCGTCGTCCCCGAGCTGGCCCGAGATCGCGAGGCGCAAGGAGTTGGCGCGGCCGCGGGTGAGGTGCTGCTCGTCGCGGGTGGCGCGATAGGAGGGGCACATCGCGCCCCCGGCGAGCTTCCGGCAGGTGCCGTTGTTGTTGCACATCTCGACCGCGGGGCCGAACCCGCCCCAGTCCGACCAGTCCAGCGCGGTCTTCTGCGGGGCGCTCACGGCGTAATCCGGCGAGAAGCGCATCAGGGAACGGTCGTCCATCTTCAGCGGGCGGACGATCTTGTTCGGGTTCAGGCGGTTGTCGGGATCGAAGCCGTCCTTCACCGTCTCGAAAGCGCGGGTGAGCTTCGCGCCGAACAGCGGCTCGACGAATTCGGAGCGCGAGATGCCGTCGCCGTGCTCGCCCGAGTAGGAGCCCTTGTGGCGGCGCACCAGCTCCGCCGTCTCCTCGGCGATGGCGCGCATCTTTTTCACGTCGCCGCCCTCCTTCATGTTGAGGATCGGACGCACGTGCAGGCAGCCGACGGAGGCGTGGGCGTACCACGTGCCGCGGGTGCCGTGCTTGGTGAACACCTCGGTGACCGCGTCGGTGTAGTCGGCCAGATGGTCGAGGGGGACGGCGCAGTCCTCGATGAAGGAGACGGGCTTGGCGTCTCCCTTCATCGACATCATGATGTTGAGGCAGGCCTCGCGCACTTCCCAGACCGCCTTCTGGCGGTTGGGCTCCACCACCTCGACCACGGCGTCGGCGAAGCCGTGATCGGCCATGCACTGGTCGAGGCGCTTCAGGTCGCGCTTGAGCGCGGAAAGATCGTCGCCGGCGAACTCGGCGAGCAGCAGGCAGTTGGGCTGGCCCCTGGTGATGTCGGCGAGCGTCGTGCGGAACAGCGGGATGTCGGCGCCAAGTACCAGCACGTTGTTGTCGACGAGCTCCACCGCCACCGGGTCGAGGGCGACGATGTGCTGCGTCGTCTCCATCGCCGCGCGGAACGAGGGGAAGTGGCACACGCCCATGACCCGGTGGGTCGGCAGGCGCGAGAGCTTGAGCGTCACCGAGGTGGTGGCGGCGAGCGTCCCCTCCGAGCCGACGAGGAGATGGGCGAGGTTCGGGCGCGGCTCGATCAGCGAATCGAGGTTGTAGCCGCCGACCCGCCGCTGCACCCGCGGGTACATCTTCTCGATCTCGTCGCGGTTCTCAGCGGCCAGGGCGAGCATGCGCCGGGCGAGGTCGTCCGCCCGCGCGCCGCCGGTGACCGCGCTCGCCTCGTTGCCGGTCAGCCCGAAGCCGAAGGCGGCGCCGTCGTGGAACAGCGCCTCCATGGCGAGCACGTTGTCGCTCATCTTGCCGTAGCGCAGCGAGCGGGCGCCGCAGGAATTGTTGCCGGCCATGCCGCCGATGGTGCAGCGGGTCGCGGTGGAGGGCTCCACGGGGAAGAACCAGCCGTCGGCCTTCAGCCGGGCGTTGAGGCGCTCCAGCACGTGGCCGGGCTCGACGGTGACCGTGCCGGCCTCCGCGTCGTAGGCGAGGACGCCGTTGAAGTGGCGCGAGCAATCGACCACGAGGCCGGCGCCGATCGGCTGGCCGTTCTGCGAGGTGCCGCCGCCGCGCAGGATCACGGGGACATCGAACTGCGCCGCCACCTTCAGCGTCGCGGCGATGTCGGCGGCGCTCTTCGGGAAGACGACGCCCGCCGGCATGATCTGGTAGATCGAGGCGTCCGTGGCGTAGCGCCCGCGGGTGAAGGTGTCGAAGCGGGCCTCGCCCTGCAGCACCTCCGCGAGCTTGCGCGGCAGCCCGGCATCGTTGCGGGCCTTTGCCCGCGCGCTGGGAGCCGGCGCTTCGGGAGCCGCCTCGGCCGGTTTCGCGCTCGCGCTCAAGTGGAACCTCCCTCCCCTCGCCTCACCCTGGATCGGCGCCCGGCGTTTTTGAATTCATAATTCTCCGGAAAGGGCGGGTCAAACGCGACGAGGTCGCGGGGGGACGGAAAAGCGGCCGCCGATGGGACCGGCAGCCGCCTCGCCTGAGCGGGTGTCCTGCGGACTACAGGGCGATCCGCTGCGGGATCGATTCCGGCGCGCGGTGCCGCTCCGCCAGGACGGGCACCGGCAACACGATCGGACGCTCGGGTGCCGCGGCCGCAGCCTGCGCGGCCGGGCCGCGGCGCAGGAGGATCGGGTGCGGCTCCGGCGCCGGCACCACGGGGGCCGGACGCGGCGCGACGGGCCGCAGGCTGCGCTCCATGAAGCCGCGCATCAGCGGCACGATGTCCTGGCGGAAGCGCGAGCCGTTGAAGATGCCGTAATGCCCGGCACCCGGCTGCATGTGGTAGGCCTTGGCCGCCTCGGGCAGGTTCACCGTGAGGTCGAGCGCGGCCCTGGTCTGGCCGAGGCCGGTGATGTCGTCCTTCTCCCCCTCGATCGCCATCAGGTGGCAGCGGCGGATCGCGCCGAGATCGACCGGCTCGCCGTGGTGGCGCAGGGTGCCGCGGGGCAGGTCGTGATTCACGAAGACGCTCTCGATCGTCTCCAGGTAGAACTCGGCGGTCAGGTCCATGACGGCGAGATACTCGTCGTAGAAGGCCCGGTGGCGGGCGGCGGAGTCGCCGTCGCCGCGCACGAGATGGTCGAACATCGCGTGGTGGGCGTCCCTGTGTCGCTCGAGGTTCATCCCCATGAAGCCGGCCAGCTGCAGGAAGCCCGGATAGACCGCGCGTCCGACGCCGGGATAGCCCGGCGGCACGGTGTGGATGCAGTGCCGCTCGAACCAGGAAAAGCCCTTCTCCTGCGCCAGCGCGTTGACGGCGGTGGGCGAGCGGCGGGTATCGACCGGACCGCCCATCAGCACCGCCGAGCGCGGCACGAGCGGGTGCTCCTGCGCCTCCATGCGGGCGATGGCCGCGAGCACCGGCACCGAGGGCTGGCACACGGCCGCGACGTGCAGGTCCGGTCCCAGCGCCGCGAACAGGGCGATGCAGGTGTCGATGTAATCATTGAGGCCGAACCGGCCGGCGGCGACCGGCACCTGCCGGGCATCGGTCCAATCGGTGATGAAGACCTGATGGCTGTCGAGGAAGGCCTCGACGGTGCCGCGCAGCAGCGTGGCGTAGTGGCCCGACATCGGCGCGACGATCAGGAGCTTCGGCTTCGCCGCCAGCGCCCCGGACGGCTCGCCGAACGCGATGACGCGGCAGAACGGGCGCTCCCAGACGATCCGCTCCGGCACGCCGAGTCCGAAGGCCGGCTTGGCGTAGACGCGGGTGGCGCGCTCGAACATCTCGCAGCCGGCGGCCACGGTGCGGCTCTGGGGGGCGTAGGCAAGGGGATTGAACGGATTCTCGCAGGCAAGCCGGGTGACCTCCGCCGCCAGGCGCATCGGTGCGAGCATGAGATGGCCAGCCTCGTATAGAGGGTACAGCATGCGAGCGCTTTCCTGGAGCAGCTCGCTTGACCCAAGCTGTCCTTTTCTTGCGTTGGTGGAGTGTGCAACTCGCCGTGCTGAGAAAAGGTTTCGTTTTTACAAGATCCTCCTGTTGACGGCGCCGGCCGAGCTTCAGAAAACGCAGTCAAAACAGGGGGGAGGTCCGCTGCGCTCGCACGTTTCGACTGGGAGCGCCCATCGCGGGCGCGTACGCGACCGAGCGGACCGTCCTGCCGAAGAGGTCGCGCCCTCGATTGCCTCGGCTCCGCCTCGAATTGTGGATGTTCAGCAATTCGCTGATCGTGGTCCGCTGCTGTCGGTGCTGCGAACACGCGTGACTGGGCGGTCGCCGCGAACGTCGTCACCACCGCCGTCATTCCGGGGCCGCGCAGCGGAACCCGGAATCCACGACTGGGCACGCCCGCCTGTCAAAACGTTCGGCATCTCGGGTGGATTCCGGGTTCTCGCCTACGGCGAGCCCCGGAATGATGGGATTAGGGCATCGATCAAGAAGGCCGGGAAATCAGCGAATTGCTGAACATCCACAGCAATGACGGCGGAGACACCGAAGCGATCCAGCAGAAGACGTCTCAGCCGTTGGCCTGCGTCACGAACTTCGTCGTGAGATAGGCCTCGATCGCCTCCGAGCCGCCCTCGCTGCCGTAGCCGGAATCCTTGACGCCGCCGAAGGGCGTCTCGGGCAGCGCGATGCCGTGATGGTTGATCGAGATCATGCCGGCCTCGACGCCCGCCCCGACCCGGTTCGCGCGGGCGGCGGAGCGGGTATAGGCGTAGGCCGCGAGCCCGTAGGGCAGGCGGTTGGCCTCGGTCAGCGCCTCCTCGTCCTCCGCGAAGCGCCGGATCGCGGCGATCGGCCCGAACGGCTCCTCGTTCATGATCCGGGCCTCGTACGGCACGTCGGCGAAGACGGTGGGCTCGAAGAAGTGGCCGCGATTGCCGATGCGGCTGCCGCCGGTGAGCAGCCGCGCACCCTTGGCCTCGGCGTCGGCCACGAACGCCTCCATCGCCTCGACCCGGCGGCCGTGGACGAGGGGGCCCATCTGCGTCTCGGGATCGAGGCCGTCGCCGACTTTGAGTGCCTTCGAGGCCGCGACGAAGCCGTCGACGAAGCGGTCGTAGACGCTGTCCTGCACGAGGAAGCGGGTCGGAGCGACGCAGACCTGACCGGCATTGCGGTACTTGTTGGCGGAGAGCACCCGCACGGCGGTGTCGATGTCGGCGTCGTCGAACACGATCGCCGGGGCGTGGCCGCCGAGCTCCATCGTCGCCCGCTTCATGTGCTGGCCCGCGAGCGCCGCGAGCTGCTTGCCGACCGCGGTCGAGCCAGTGAAGGTGATCTTGCGGATCACCGGATGCGGGATGAGATAGCCGGAGATTTCGGCTGGATCGCCGTAGACGAGGGCCAGCGCATCGCCCGGCACGCCCGCGTCGAGGAAGGCGCGCACCAGTTCGGCGCAGGAGGCCGGGGTGTCCTCCGGGCCCTTGAGGATGACGGGACAGCCGGTGCAGAGCGCCGCCGAGAGCTTTCGCACCGCCTGGTTGATCGGAAAATTCCACGGCGTGAAGGCCGCCACGGGGCCGACGGGCTCGCGGGTGACGATCTGCAGCACGCCCTCGGCCCGGGCGGGAATGACCCGGCCATAGGCGCGCCGCCCCTCTTCCGCGAACCACTCGATGATGTCGGCGGCGACCCCCGTCTCGATGCGCGACTCGGCGAGCGGCTTGCCCTGTTCGACGGTCATGGTGCGGGCGATCGTCTCCGCGCGCTCGCGCATCAGCGCCGCGGCCCGGCGCAGCACCTTGGACCGGTCGAAGGCGGAGACCCGCCGCCAGGCGGAAAAGCCGCGCTCGGCCGCTGCAAGCGCCTCGTCGAGATCGGCTTGCGTCGCCACCGCGACGCGCCCGACCGGCTCACCGGTGGCGGGGTTGAGGATCGACAGGGTCTCGCCGCCGCTTCCCGAGCGCCACCGGCCGGCAATGTGGAGCGAAACGTCGAGGTCCATGAGCCATCTCCGTGGAAGGGACGGCTCTCATATAGGCGCTGTGCGCCCATGCTGGCACGATCGGTACGCAGGCCAGCCGAGCAACGGCGGGATCCGTACGAGTGCGGCTTCGCGGCGCGGAGACCCGCTGCCCCGGCACCGCGTCATCATGTGTGAGATCGTTGTCTGAAGGCGATCAATCATCGATCGCTAAAAAGGCACCAACTCTTTGCTTCAAAACAGGAAAGAGTTTGGTGCGGCCAAGAGGACTCGAACCTCCACCCCTCGCGGGACTAGCACCTCAAGCTAGCGCGTCTACCAATTCCGCCATGGCCGCCCTTGCCGCCAGGCCGCTTCGTCAGCGGCCGGTGTCTTGTGTGGGCGGCGCAGCGGATAACAGATGCCCGGGGCGGGCACAAGCGCCGGATTCGCGTCTTCGCGTTTTGCCGCCTCGGAAACCGGATCAGAGCCCCATATCGCCGTCGTCGAGGATCGGCACGGCGCCCTCGCCGATCGTCACGCCGGGGGTGCGCACCACCTCGGCCTTGCGGATCAGCTCGGTCACCTCGACGGAGATGCGGTTGCCGGTCACCACGATCTGCCCGCGGGCGATCGGGTGGTCGTTGGCCAGGATCTCGACCATGTCGGTCTCGGTGGCTTCCAGCTCGATCACCGCGCCGCGGCCCATGCGCAGCAGCATGTGCAGCGGCATGTGGCTGCGGCCCAGCACGACCTTGAGATCGACCTGCAATTCGTCCAGGACCGCCACGTGCGGATGCTCCCTTTCTCAACGTTCGGAAAACCTTCCGCATGCAAGGGTGAAGTCTTGGTAAACAATTCCTTCACGGCGGCCGCTTCCCGACTTTCGATCGCACCCGCGACATTCCTGCCGCGCGCGGGCGCCCCGCCGGTGGCCTGGCGCGTGACCGATGCCCTCGTCGGCTACGAGGCGGCGGAGGCCGAGATGGAGGCGCGCGCCGCCGCGATCGCCCGGGGCGAGGCCGACGAACTGGTCTGGCTCCTGGAGCATCCGCCGCTCTACACGGCGGGCACCTCGGCCAAGGCCGCCGACCTCGTCGAGCCGGAGCGCTTCCCCGTCCACCGCACGGGCCGGGGCGGGCAGTACACCTATCACGGGCCGGGCCAGCGCATCGCCTACGTGATGCTCGACCTCAACCGGCGCCGGCCGGATCTGCGGGCCTACGTGGCGAGCCTGGAGGCGTGGCTGATCGCGACGCTCGACGCCTTCACCGTGCGGGCCGAGCGCCGCGAGGACCGGGTCGGGGTCTGGGTGCGGCGGCCGGACAAGGGCCAAGTGAACGGTGTCTGCGTCGAGGACAAGATCGCGGCGATCGGCATCCGCGTGCGGCGCTGGGTGAGCCTGCACGGCATCAGCCTCAACGTCGAGCCGGACCTCTCCCACTTCTCCGGCATCGTGCCCTGCGGCGTGCGCGAGCATGGGGTCACGAGCCTGGCCGATCTCGGCCGCATCGTCAGCCTGCCCGAGGTGGACATGGCGCTGCGCGCCGCCTTCGAGCCGATCTTCGGCGCCACGCGCGACGAGGCCTGATCCGGGTTTCGAAAGGGCGAGCCCTTTCGCGGGTCCAGGGCGGAGCCCTGGTCATAGGCCGGGGCTCTGCCCCGGCACCCCGCCAAAGGGGTGACCCCTTTGGGATCCCGGGAACTTACGCGTCGGCGGTCGCCGTCGGCGTGACCGCGAGCGGCACCGACGGCGCGGTCCGGCGCAGGCGCAGCACGCCGCGCAGCAGCGGCAGGACGAGGCGGGCGAGCCGGATCTGGCCGGGAAGCTGCCGCGGCATCAGCGGGCGGTAGGCGAGGCGCGGGCTGGCGCGGTCCACCGCCGCGACGATCTCGCCGACCCGCGGCAGGGCGGCGATGCGGCGGGCTTCCGCCTCGGGGATGCCGAGCCGACGCGCCCAGGCGAGGTCGCGGCCGAGCCGGCTCTCGGTGTGGAGACGGCGCAGCCGCGCCCGCCAGGCGTAGCGGTGGAGCGCCCGCGGAACGGCCTCCATCCGGGCGTCGCACAGGGCGTCGGGCTCCTCGCACCGGGAGCGGATCGTGTCGGCGACGCCGCCGGCCGCGCGGCCGGTGAGGCGGGCGGAGATCAGCACCCGCACCGCCCGGTCATGGCGCACGCGGAAGCCCCGCTGCAGCAGGGCGCCGACGAAGGCGCCGTCCTCGCCGAGCGGGATCTCCGGCATGCCGCCGACGGCGCGATAGGCGGAAAGCCGCACGGCGAGCGAGGCGCCGATGGTAGTGCGGTGGCAGGGCCAGGGATCGTGCGGATCGGGATCGATGCGCGCCTCCATCTCGGTGATGAGCGCGTCGTATGTGTCCTCCAGCCGGCCGCGGGCGGGGAGCGACGGCGGCAGCAGGGCCGCCTCCTCCGGAATCAGCTCGACCCGGCCGGCGACCGCGTCGGCGCCCGCCTCCAGGGCCGCGAGGTTGGCCACGACCCAGTCCGGCGGCACGATGCTGTCGGCGTCGCTCGTCAGGAGCGTGGCCGCTTCGGCCGTCCCCACCTCCTGAAGCCACGCCTCCGCCGCGTCCATCGCCGCGCGGCGCGCCCAGCCCGCATGCGCGCCCGGATGGACGCGCTCGATCACCCGGACGGGGATCGACATCCGCGGCACGAGGTCGGCCACGATCCCGGCCGTGTCGTCGGTGCAGTTGTTGAGGAACAGCACGAGCCCGAGCCGCCCCGGCGCGAGGCCGGCCTGCCCGTCGATCGCCCCGAGGCAGCGGGCGATCCGCTCGGCCTCGTTGCGCACGGGGATGGCGATGACGGTGTCGAGGGTCGGCTGGATCGGGGAAACGGGCGGCACGGACGGGCTCCGGAAAGGCCGAAGAGGGGCGCCGAACGGACCGGATTCCGGCCCGTCCGACACCTCGCGCGTCGGTTTACGCCACGCTTGATGAACCGCGGCTGATGGTCCCGCACGGCGGAACAGGGTCCGCCGCCCCCGGTTTCCCGGGCAACCCGCAACCCGTCAGATCCTCCAAGGAGCCCTCATGTCGGCACCCGGCAGCCTCAAGGACGTCTATCTCGACGAGATGAAGGACCTCTGGTCGGCCAACGACCAGATGGCCCGCGCCGTGCAGCAGCTCAGCGACCAGGCGAGCGACCCCAAGCTGAAGCAGATGCTTCAGGATTCCGTCGGCGGCATCACCAAGCACACCGGAACCCTCAAGTCCCTGATCGAGGAGAACGGCGGCCAGACCTCGCCCGAGCATTGCAAGGGCATGGAGGGCCTCGTCGCCGAGGCGCTCAAGCACGGCATCAAGGAGGCGCCCGGCGACGGCCGCCTGCGCGACGTGCAGATCATCGCCCAGTATCAGCGCATGTCGCATTACGGGCTGGCCGGCTTCGGTTCGGCCGCCGCCTACGCCAAGGCGCTAGGCAAGTCCGATCAGGAGAACCGGCTCAAGAGCGCCGTCTCCGAGATCTACAAGAGCGACGAATTCGCGAGCCGCCTCGCCGAGAGCGTCGAGCGCGCCGCGGCCTGACCGCTCATCCGGCGGGCCGGCCCCGCCCGGCCCGCCGTGACGTCCCCACGCCTCCCCGGCCATCCCGACGATCGGCCCGCGCCGCGTGACCGGCGCGGGCCGATCGCCCGCGTCCGGCCACGCGCTGTTCAAGGAGACCCCCGCATGAGCGTCCTGTCCGCCCTCGGCCTGACCTCGGGCAAGAAAGTCCGCTACGCCGTCGTGGCGCTCGGCGACATCTCGCAGGAGGCCATGCTTCCGGGCGTGGCGCATACCGGCAATTCCGAGGTTACGGCCTTCGTCACCGGCGATCCCGAGAAGGCGCGCCGGGTCGGCGAGCGCTACGGCGTCACCGAAACCTACGGCTACGAGCAGTTCGGCGACCTCCTCGCTTCCGGCACGATCGACGCGATCTACCTCGCGACCCCGAACTGGCGCCACGCCGAGTTCGCGATCCCCGCCCTCAAGGCCGGCATCCACGTGCTGGTCGAGAAGCCGCTGGAGATCTCGACCGAGAAATGCCGGGCGATCATGGCGGCGCAGGCCGCCTCTTCGGCCAAGCTGATGGTCGCCTACCGGCTGCATTTCGAGCCGGCGACGCTGGCCACGATCGACCTGATCCGCTCCGGTCGACTCGGCGAGATCCTGACCTTCACCTCGACCTTCACGCAGATGGTCTCGCCCGAGAACCACCGGGCGACGAGCGGCGTCGAGGGCGGCCCGATCTTCGACATGGGCCCCTACCCGATCAACGCCGTGCGCTACCTGTTCGGCGACGAGCCGACCGAGGTGGTCTCGGCCGTCGGCGTGCGCCACCCGGAAGCCGGACTCGGCGATTTCGACGACACCGTCGCCGTCACCCTGCGCTTTCCGAACAACCGCCTCGCGCAGTTCGTGCTGTCCTATTACGGCAACGTCCTCGACAGCTACGCCGTCGTCGGCACCGAGGGCAGCGTCGAGGTCAATCCGGCCTACATGTACGGCAAGCCGCTGGAGCGCACGGTGACGCTCGGCGAAAGCAAGAGCCACGAGAGCTTCAAGAACACCGACCATTTCGGCGGCGAGCTGAAGTACTTCTCCGATTGCATCCTGAACGGCACCGATCCCGAGCCCGACGCCGAGGAAGGCTACGCCGACCTGCGGGTGATCGAGGGCATCCTGAAGGCGCTGGAGACTCGCGGGCCGGTGGCGCTGGAGCCGTTCACGCGCCGGCGCCGCATCGACACCGAGGCCCAGCGGCAGACGCTGTCGGCACAATCCGCGCCGGATCTCGTGAACACCTCCAACCCCGGCAAGGGCAAGGAGAAGGTGCCGAAGAACTGACGCGGTTTCCGGTTGATCGCTTCGGTCTCTCATTCGTCATTGCGAGGCGAAGCCGTGGCAATCCAGGGCGCGCCCTCTCCGGAAATGTCGCGACCTGGATCACTTCGGCTCCGCCTCGTGATGACGGAGGGGGTCAAACCCGAACCAATCAGCCGGAAGCCGTATGACGCGCCTTCGAAACAGGCACCATCGCCCCGCAGGGATCCGGAAATCGATGATCTTCCTCTACGGAATCGCCCTGCTCGCGGGCATCGCCACGGCGGTGCAGCCCGGACAGAGCACGCAGCTCGCCAAATCCTTCGGCGGGCAGCCCTTCGCGGCGGGGCTCGTGTCGATGCTGGTCGGCACCGCCACCATGCTCGTCATCGGCCTCGCCACCGGGCGGCTGCAGCTGCCGAGCCTTCAGCAGGCGGGCGGTACGCCCTGGTGGGCCTGGGGCGGCGGCGTGCTCGGCGCCGGCGTGATCCTGGCCCAGCTCTTCGTCGCGCAGCGGATCGGGGCGGCGACCTTCCTCGGCCTCCTCGTGACCGCGGGCGTCGTCACCTCGATCACCCTCGACCATTTCGGGCTCGAAGGCTTCGCCACCCATCCCGCGAGCCTCGCGCGCCTCGTCGGCGGAGGGCTCATGATCGTGGGCGTCGCCCTGGTCGCCCTGTTCTGAACCGGACCGCGCCGACGGCCTGAGCCCTACTCCGCCGCCTGCCGGAGCCGGGGCGGGGTCGCGGACGGGGTCCCGGCCCTGGCCCGCTCCAAGGCCGCGTCGAGGGCCTCGCTCAGCGAGGTCACGAGCAGGTCGGCCGAGATCGCCCGCCGCAGGCGCCCGAGGGAGGCCGGGTCGCGCTCGCGCCAGAAGCCGACGAGGATCGTCACCCCCGGCGCGGCCTTGCGGGCGCGGCGGATGGTGAGGCGGATCTGCGACAGGCTGATCGGGTCGAGATAGGAGAAGCAGATCATCGCCGGGCGCTCGCCCTCGGGCAGGCCGTCCCGCAGCCCGTCGGCCGCCGCCACCCGCGCGCCCAGGCCGTGGCGGGAGAGCGTCTGGGCGAGCATCAGCGTCGCCGCCTCGTCGAAGGCGCCGCCGCTCGGCACGCACAGGACCGGCGCCGCACCGCGCCAGGCCGGGGCCAGGTCTTCGGGGCTGAGCACGATGCCGGCCGTGCGCCGGTCCGGCCCCACCGCCGCGAAGGCGGCCTCGGCCTCGGCGCCGCGGGGCTTGCGCGAGCGCTTGAGGAGGCCCGGGCGCGTCTGCCCCAGCGCCTCGGCCACGGCGCGAAAGCCGGCGCCGACCTCGCCCTGCCGCTCCCGGTCGAGCATGCCGCGGGCCGCATCCTCCTGGGCCATGCGCAGGCCCGGCAGCACGACCTCGTCGTAGTAGGTGACGAGCGCCCGCTCCTTGAGGAACAGCCGGCCCTGGTCGATCGCCTCGGCCGGGTCGCCCGCGAGCATGCGCTGGTAGAAGATCTCCTGCGGCCCGAGCGCCGGGCGGTCGCCGAGGATCACGTCGAGGAACCACAATCGCTCGACATGGCGCCCCAGCACCACGAGGCAGACGGTGAGCGGGGTGGCGAGCAGCAGGCCGATCGGCCCCCACAGAAAGGTCCAGATCGTCGCCGCCAGGATCACCGCCACCGGCGAGATGCCGGTCGAGTGCCCGTAGAGCAGCGGCTCGACCACGTGGCCGGCGATGGGCTCGACCACGACGAACAGGATCGCGACCTGGATCGCCATCGACCAGCCGGGATCGACCGCCACCGCGATGGCGAGCGGCAGCACCGCCGAGATCACCGCGCCGACATAGGGCACGAACCGGGCGATGCCGGCGATGACGCCGAACAGGATCGGGCTCGGCACGCCGATGAACCACAGGCCGGCGCCGATCACGAGGCCGAAGGCGACGTTGAGGATGAGCTGCGCGATGAAGAACCGGCTGAGCCGGCTCGTGGCGTCGTCGATCGCCGCGGTCGTCCGGCGCAGGTCGCTCGATCCCGCGAGCCGGATCGCGCGGTTCCGCAGATCCTCGCGCTGGAGCAGGATGAAGATCGTGAACAGCAGGATGAGGCCGAGCGTCGCCAGCGGGTGCAGCACGCCGCCCGCCACGCTGCCGAGCGTCGTCAGCAGGCCGGAGCGCGGCGCGTGGATCTCGACCTGCATCGGCCGCTCCGCCGTGCCCAGCGCCGCGCCCGTCTCGGACTCGGACTTGGCGGGCGGCTGCAGCTCCTTGCCGACTTCCTCCGCCATGTCGAAGAAGCCGGAGAAGGTGTCCGACAGGCCGCCCCGCTCGGCGGTGGCCGCGCGCAGGGCCGTGATCTTGTCGCGGAGCGTCAGCGAGTAGCGCGGCAGGTCGGCGGCGAGCTGCGCCGCCTCCCGGGCGATCAGGCTGCCCACCGCGCCGAGCGTCCCGAAGGCGAGCAGCACCACGAGCAGCACGGCGGCCGCCCGCGGCACCCGCAGGCGCCGCAGCCAGCGCACGGCGGGCACCAGGACGAAGCTCAACAGGATCGCGAGCGACACCGGCACGAGGATGTCGCGGCCGAAATAGAGCGCGCCGGCGAGCGTCACCACCAGCAGCAGCGAGGCGAGCGTGGTGACCACCGGCAGCGCCTGCCGCAGGAGCCGCTGGGTGACCGGATCGGTGGTCATGGCGTCCTCATGATGGCGTCATGCGTCGAGAGATGCAGTCGATCCCACCCGCCCCCTTCATCCTGAGGATGGGAGGATCGATCCGCTCACTCCGCCGCCCCGATCGCCGTGCCGATCTGGGTGAGCAGTTTCGGAAAATCGATCGGCTTGGGGTGGTAGTCGTCGCAGCCCGCCTGGATCGCCTTGTCGCGGTCGCCCGACATGGCGTGGGCGGTGAGCGCGATGATCGGGATGGCGCGGGTATCGGTCGCGGCCTTCAGGGCGCGGGCGGTCGACCAGCCGTCGAGGATCGGCAGGTTCATGTCGAGCAGGATCACGTCGGGCTGGGCGGCGCGGGCCTGCTGCACGCCCGCCTCGCCGTCATGGGCGAGCACCACCTCGTAGCCGCGGCGCTTGAGCCGGCGGGAGAGAAAGTCCCAGATCTCCTCGTGGTCTTCCACCAGCAGGATTTTTCCCGACACGCCCGAAACCCCTCACTCGCGCTGCACGCGCCGTCCGCGACCTAACGCGCGGGAAGGCGTTGCGGTCTCATGGGGCCGCGCAATCCGTGTTCCTTGCCGTAACCCTTGCCGTAACCCTTGCCGTCTCCGTTGCATGTTCGTCGCCTTGTCTCGCTCGGCTCCGCACGGTTAAGGGGTCAGACGGGCGGATCATGCGGGGCTGACGCGGTGCGGGATGGCGGGGCGGAGGACGGTGACCCGCGCATCGCGGCGCTGCTCGCGCAGCTCTCGGCGCGCGCGGCGCCGTTCTCGATCGGCGGCCGCGACGACCTCGCCGGGCTCGGCCTCGGGCGCGCGGCCCTGACGCCGCACATCGACCCGCAGGCGCCACCGCGCTGGTGGGCGAAGGAGACGGGCGGGCTCGACCTGGCGGGGGCCGACCTCGCCGACGCCCGCCTGGAGGAGACCGACCTGTCCGGCGCCAACCTGCGGCGGGCCTCGCTCGCCGGGGTGCTCGCCCGCTCCGCCGGCTTCGCGGGCGCCTGCGTGGAGGAGGCGGACTTTTCCGGCGCCGACCTCAGCGGCGCGCGCTTCACCGGGATCGCCGGCGGGCAGGCCTCCTTCCGCGAGGCGATGATCGAGGATGCCGACTTCTCCGGCGCGACCATGCGCTTCGCCCGGCTCGACAAGGCTTTGCTCGACGGCGCCCGCTTCGAGGGCGCCGACCTGTGGGGCACCGACTTCACCGGCGCGGATGCCGACGATTCCGTGTTCCGGAAGGCCCGGCTCGACGAGGCCAACCTCTCCGACTGCAACCTGACCGGCGCGGATTTCGAGGATGCGAGCCTGAAGAAGGCGCGGCTCGTCGGCTCGCGGCTGCGGGGCGCCAACTTCTCCGGGGCGCGGCTCGACGGGGCCGACCTGTCGGGGGCCGACTTCTCGCGCACCAGCCTCGTGCGGCTCGACCTCACGGCGTGCAAGCTGCGCCACGCGCGCTTCGCCGGGGCGTGGCTGGAGGGTGTGCGGCTCTCCGTCGAGCAGATCGGCGGTATGGTCGGCGAGGAGGAAGCGGGCGAGTACGAGGCGGCCCAGGCGAGCTATCTCGCGCTCGAGCGCAACCTCCAGAGCATCGGCAGCCACGAGGGCGCGAGCTGGGCCTACAAGCGCGGGCGCCGCATGGGCCGCCGCCACGCCGGCGTGCGCGCCCGCGAGGCCTTTTCCACCCGCGATCTGCGGGGAACCCTGAGCCACGGCTACCGCTGGGTCGCCGACCGCTTCGTCGAGTGGCTGTGCGATTACGGCGAGAGCCTGTCGCGGATCGCCCGCGCCTTCCTCGTCGGCATCCTGCTCTTCGCCGCGGCCTACGGGGCGACCGGCGGCCTGTTCCACGAGGGCGCGAACACCCCGACCTACAACCCCCTCGACCTCGTCAGCTACAGCGCGCTCAACATGATGACCGCCAACCCGCCGGAGATCGGCGTGAAGCCGCTGGGCCGCGTCACCAACCTGCTGGTCGGGTTCCAGGGCGCGGCGGGGATCGTGCTGATGGGCCTGTTCGGCTTCGTCCTCGGCAACCGGCTGCGGCGTTGAGCGGCGGATCCGACTTTTGATTTCGCATCCGCGCGAAAGCCGGCCACAGCTTTCGCGAGGATGCCGGGACGGCAACGTCATGACGGGAGACATCACCGTGACCGTACAGGACGGGAAGGTGCCGGCCACGGGGCCGACCATGGCCGATTTCCGCAACCTCGCCGACGCGCTGCCGCAGCTCGCCTGGATCGCCGAGGCCGACGGCAACATCGTCTGGTACAATCGCCGCTGGTACGACTACACCGGCACGACGCCCGCCGAGATGGCCGACCACGGCTGGCGCAAGCTGCACCATCCCGATCACCTCGACCGCGCCGCCGCGCGCTTCTCCGCCTGCATCGCGGCCGGCGAGTCGTGGCACGACACCTTCCCCCTCCGTGGGCGGGACGGCCGCTACCGCTGGTTCCTGTCGCTCGCCGAGCCGGTGCGCAACCCGGACGGCGCCATCGTGCGCTGGTACGGCACCAACACCGACGTCACCGAGACGCGCCTCGCCCAGGACGCGCTCGGCCATTCCGAGCAGCGCTTCCGGGCGCTGGTGGACGCCTCCGCCGCCGTGATCTGGAACACCACGGCCGAGGGCGAGCTGATGCCGCCCCAGCCGCGCTGGGCCGCCTATACCGGCCAAAGCGACGAGGCCTACCAGGGCTGGGGCTGGGTCGATGCGGTCCATCCCGAGGACCGGGCGCGGGCCGCCGAGGTCTGGGCCGAATGCGTCGAGGCGGTGAAGACCTACGAGGTCGAGTACCGCCTGCGCCGCCACGACGGGGTCTGGCGCGACATGGAGGTGCGCGGCGTGCCGGTGCTGGCCGCCGACGGCACGATCCGCGAATGGGTCGGGCTCAACATCGACATCACCGCCCGGAAGGAGGCCGAGGCCGCGATCGAGCAGGCCCGCGCCGCGGCGGAGGCGGCGAACCTCGCCAAGAGCCAGTTCCTGGCCAACATGAGCCACGAGCTTCGCACCCCGCTCTCGGCGGTGATCGGCTATTCCGAGATGCTCGGCGAGGAGTTGGAGGATCTGGGCCAGGCCGAGCTGCTGCCGGACCTGCGCAAGATCGAGGCCTCCGCCCGCCACCTGCTCGGCCTCATCAACGACGTGCTCGATATTTCCAAGATCGAGGCCGGGCGGCTGACGCTGGCGGCGGAAACCTTCGACGTGGCGACGCTGATCGAGGACGTCACCGCCGCGACGCAGTCGCTCATCACGAAGAAGCGCAACCACTTCCGCCTCGACATCGAGGGCGATCCGGCGATCGGCCTCGGCGCGATGCATCAGGACCAGCTGAAGCTGCGCCAGTCGCTGATCAACCTGATCGGCAACGCGGCCAAGTTCTCGGAGGACGGGGAGATCGTCCTCTCCGTGCGGCGTTTCCGGGAGGACGGGGCCGACTGGATCCGCTTTGCCGTCTCCGACACCGGCATCGGCCTGACCGAGGAACAGATCGGCCGGCTGTTCGAGCGCTTCTCCCAGGCCGACGAATCCACCACGCGGCAGTTCGGCGGCACCGGCCTCGGGCTCGCCATCACCCGCGCCTTCGTCGAGCGCATGGGCGGCACGATCGGCGTGGAGAGCACCTTCGGCGCGGGCGCGACCTTCACCATCCGCCTGCCGGCGGAGATCGACGCCCACGAGGAGGAGGTCCAGGCGGAGAGCGTGGCCGCCCGCGTCCACGAGATCACCGAGGGCGAAGCGCACCTGCACGACGTGGTGCTGCTCGTCGACGACGACCCGGCCGCCCGCGACCTGCTCCAGCGCTTCCTCGAACGCGAGGGGTTTCGCGTGCGCACCGCGAACGACGGCCGGGCCGGGCTGACGTTGGCCCGCGCCCTGAAGCCGCGGGCGATCCTCCTCGACATCGAGATGCCGCGCATGGACGGCTGGGCGGTGCTGCACGCGATCCGCACCGATCCCGAGATCGCCGAGACGCCGGTCATCATCACCAGCGTGGTCAACGAGTTCAGCCTCGCCCACGTGCTCGGCGCCACCGACTACATGGTCAAGCCGATCGACTGGGGCGCGCTCAAGGACGCGATGGAGCGCTACCGCCCGGTGGACCGCGAGGGCAGCGTGCTCGTGGTCGATGACGATGGCGATGCCCGCGAGCGGGTGCGCCGCACGCTCCAGCGCGACGGCTGGCAGGTGCGCGAGGCCGAGAACGGCGCCGCCGCCCTGGAGAGCCTCGACGCGGAACGCCCGAGCCTGATCCTGCTCGACCTGATGATGCCGGTGATGGACGGCTTCGCCTTCCTGCGGGCCCTGCGCGGGCGCCCGGACGGGGACAGCATCCCCGTGGTGGTGCTCACCGCCAAGGAGATCACGACGGAGGAGAAGGAGAGCCTGGGCGCCCAGGCCGACCGGCTGATCATGAAGGGCTCGATGAGCCTGTCCGAGATCGGCCGGCAGTTGCGCGACCTCTACGCCCGCCAGGACGGCACGCCGCTGCCGGGCCAGCTCCAGGGGCTGATCGACAAGCTGCCGCCGTAGGGTTCGCCCGTTTCTGCCGACCCGCTGCCTTGTACGGTTCCTGTCGATCGCTTCGGTCAGGGCTGTCCCCTCCCCCTTGTGGGGAGGAGAGGGGGCGAGGCCAACGGTGATCAATCGGAAACGGTATCAGGGGGAGGCAGCGGTCGGGAGATCGGCCCCATCCCGCGCTCCCGCCATCGCCCGCGCCAGCGCCTCGTAGACCCGCGGGTCCGTCATCTGCGCCACGTTGAAGCGCATGAAGCCGCCCGCCGTCTGCGCGACGCTGAAGACGTTGCCGGGGGCCAGCACCAGACCTTCCGCCAAGCCGGCGCGGGCGAGTGACGCCGCGTCGTGCCCGTCGGGCAGGCGGCACCAGAGGGTGAAGCCGCCGCGCGGCACGATCCAGGGGACGACGCCGAGCGATCCGAGCCGGGCGGCGGCCTCCCGGCGCGCCCGCGACAGGCGGCGGCGCAAGGCGTCCAGATGCTTGCGGTAGCTGCCGTCGGCGAGCGTGCCGGCGATCAGCTCGGCGGCGATCGGGCTCGGGCCGCCGAAGCTCGTCGCCACCTGGAGATCGACCAGGGCCTCGATCCAGTCGGCGCGAGCGGCGATGAAGCCGCAGCGGATCGAGGCGGAGAGCGTCTTGGAAAAACTGCCGATGCGGATCACGCGGGTCAGGCCGTCGAGGGCGGCGAGCCGGGTCGAGGGCTCGGGCTCCAGGTCGGCGAAGATGTCGTCCTCGACGATGGTGAGGTCGTGCGCCGCCGCGAGCGTCAGGAGCCGGTGGGCGGTCTGGGGCGAGAGCGTCGCGCCGGTCGGGTTGTGGAGCGCGGAATTGGTGACGTAGAGGCGCGGACGATGCTCGGCGAGCGCCGCGGCGAAGGCCGCGAGGTCGGGCCCGGTCGGCGTGTAGGGCACGCCGACGATCCGCACCGCGTGCACGCGCAGCAGGGCCTGGAAGTTGAAGTAGCAGGGATCGTCCACCAGCACCGTGTCACCGGGCCGCAGCAGGAAGCGGCCGATCAGGTCGATCGCCTGCGTGCCCGAGGCCGCGAGCAGCACCTGATCCGCACTTAGCTCGATCCCCTCCCCCGCCATCCGGCGCACAAGGTGACGGCGCAGGGCCGGCGCGCCGCGGGCGGCGCCGTACTCGGTGAGCACCGCGTCCCCGGCGCGGCCGAGGCCGCGCACGGCCCGGCGGATCGCCCCGTTCGGCATCCACTCGGCCGGAAGCCAGCCGCAGCCCAGCTTGAACATGTCCGGTCCGGAATCGAGCGACTGGCGCGAGACCCAGAGCGGATCGATCGCCCGGTCGCGCCGCGGCTCCGCCTCCGTGAGCGCCAGCGGCGAGACCGCGCCCGAGACGGTGAAGCCGGAGCCCGGCCGGGCCTGGATCAGCCCCTCCGCCGCCAGCCGGTCGTAGGCTTCGACCACGGTCGAGGGCGAGACGCCCATGGTCGCGGCGAAGCGGCGGATCGAGGGCAGCTTCTCGCCCGGAGTCAGCACCCGCGCGGCCAGCTTTTGGCGGATCGCCGCCATCACCGTTCCGGTGCGCCCGCCCGCTTTGTCCGTCATGGCACGATCGCCCATGCGTACTGATCCTGAAACCCATACAGTTCGGAGAAAACCGTACGGCACCGTTTCTGTCGCGGCTGCGGCCTGCTGGCTAGTCTCGCGCGGGCTTGAGAGGCGAACGATGCCGCGACGAAACACGAACGACCAGGTCCGGACGACCTGGGAAGGCTGGGGCCACGGCCTCCTCGGCGTGCTCATCTTCAGCGGGTCGCTGCCGGCGACGCGGGTGGCGGTCGGCGGCTTCACGCCGCTCTTCCTCACCGCCTCGCGCGCCGTGATCGCCGCCGGGCTCGGGGCGGCCCTGCTGGGGCTGCTGCGTCAGAAGCGGCCGGCGCGCGGCGATCTCGGGCCGCTCGCCGTGGTAGCGCTCGGCGTGGTGATCGGCTTTCCCCTGCTCACGGCGCTGGCGCTGCGGCACATCACGTCGGCCCGCTCCATCGTCTTCATCGGCCTGCTGCCGCTCGCCACCGTCCTGTTCGGCCTGCTGCTGCGCGCGGCGGACAGGCCGAAACCCGCCTTCTGGCTGTTCTCGGGCGCGGGCAGCCTGCTCGTCGCGGGCTTCGCCCTGGTGCGGAGCGAGGGCGCCGACCCGACGGGCGACGGGCTGATGCTGGGCGCGATCCTGCTGTGCGGCCTCGGCTATGCCGAGGGCGCCCACCTCTCGCGCCGGCTCGGCGGCTGGCAGGTCATCTCCTGGGCGCTCCTGCTCGCCTCCCCCGCCATGGCCGTGCTGGCGCTGGCGACGCTGCCCGAGACGTGGCGCGGGATCGGCCTGCCGGCCTGGGCCGGGCTCGGCTACGTCTCGGTCTTCAGCATGCTGGTCGGCTTCGTGTTCTGGTATCGCGGGCTGGCGCTCGGCGGCATCGCCGGGGTCGGGCAGCTGCAACTGCTCCAGCCTTTCTTCGGCCTGGCGCTCGCCGGCCTCGTGCTGCACGAGCCGGTCGAGGGCACGATGGTCGCGGTCGCCGCCGGGGTGGTGCTGTGCGTCCTCGCCGCGAAACGCTTCGCATGAGGCGGTGTCCGCCTGATCAGAGCGGACACCGTGTCAGCGGGCCCGCGCGGCGCGTGAGCGACGCCCAAATCCGCCATCCCGAGGGGATCGATCGGATTTGGCAGAGGCGGTTCCGTTCAGAAGCCGCCCGCCTGCTCGAAGTCGAGATAGGCGGTCTCGATCACGATCTGCGTGCGGCTGATGACTTCGAGCTTGCGCAGGATCTCGGAGACATGCGCCTTCACCGTCGAGTCGCCGACCTGCAGCTCGTAGGCGATCTGCTTGTTGAGCTTGCCCTGGCGGATCATGCCGAGCACCCGCATCTGCTGCGGGGTCAGGCGGGCGATCCGCTCGGCGATCGGCGCCTTGTCGCCGCCCCGCGCCGGGGTCGGGCTCGCAGCGAGGTCGGCCGGCATGAACAGGGCGCCGCCGAGCACCTCGGAGATCGCCCGCGTCAGGGTCGCCTTGTCGACGGCCTTCGGCACGAAGCCCGCCGCGCCGTGGCGCAGGGCCTCCTGCATCACGCGCGGCTCGGTGACGCCGGAGACGATCAGGATCGGCACGCGGGGAAAGCGCGCCCGGATCGTGGTGAGCCCCTCGAAGCCGGTCACGCCCTGCATCGAGAGGTCGAGCAGGGTCAGGTCGATGGCGGGGTCGCGGGCCAGGATCTCGCAGGCCGCGCGGATGCCGTCGGCCTCGTGCAACTCCGCCTTCGGAAAGGCCAGGGCGATGGCGCTCGCCAGCGCCTCGCGGAAGAGCGGATGGTCGTCGACGACGAGGAGGCGCAGGGCGTTCGCGGCTTCGAGCGGTGCCGCGGCCCCGGAGGCGCCGTCGAAGTCCGATGCTGGGTGAGCCGTCATCGCGATCATGCCTTCCGGCGGGCCGCGCTCCCCGGCATGCGGCCCCTTTCGCGGACCGTTTTACGGCATTTCGGGCGGCGCCGCTGTCCGTCTTTCGTCTACCGCGCGCCGGGACCCTACGGACGGCGCGGCCCGACCCGCTCACGCCCCTTCGAGAACGAGCTGGCGCCGGCCCGGACGATGCCCCTCCGAGCCGGTCTCGCGGAAGCCGAGCTTGTGCAGCAGGCCCCAGGAGGCGACGTTGCCGGGCCGGCACTCGGCCACGACGACGCGGCGCGGGAAGCGGCGGCGCAGGCAATCGATGGTCGCCGAGACGGCCTCGGCCCCGAAGCCGCGGCCGCGGGCGGCGCCCCCGACCCAGTAGCCGATCTCGACCGCCCCCTCGCCCCGCAGATGCGCGCCGACGACGCCGACGAGCGCGGCGCTCTCTCGACCGGTCCCGCCGGCCTCGCCGTCGCGGCTCCAGGCGCCGAGGAAGCGGTCGCGCCCGTGCCGGGCGGAGCCGATCAGCGCCTCGGCATCCTCGAGGGTGAAGGGGTCGGCGAGGAAATCGACGGCGCCGAGGATCGCGGGATCGTCGGTCAGATCGCGCAGGGCCGGCGCGTCCCGGTGCGCGAGCGGCGCGATCGACAGCCGCGCGGTCTCGAAGCCGGGCAGGTCGGTCAGGCTGTCGCGGCGGGCGCGGCGGAAGAGCATGGCGGGGCTTTGACGCCTTTGACGCGCGGAAGAGTGGGTAAACGAACGAGGCCGCCCGCCTCATCCATCACATTCCGAGAAATTCTCGGCTCGAAAAAAATCCCTCGGCCCGGCATGGGAGACCTGCGGGCCGGTGCGCGAACCAACGCGGCGGGCACCGGTTGCCCTGCCAGGAGACCCCGATGACCGATAGCCGTGACGAGATCCGGGGTGACACCCGCTTCGAACCCCAGGCGCCGCTGAGCGTCGCCGCGCGCAGCGCCTGCCCGCGCTGCGGCCGCGGCCACCTGTTCAAGGGTTTTCTGGAGATCGCCCCCCGCTGCGATGCCTGCGGGCTCGACTTCTCCTTCGCCGACCCGGCCGACGGCCCGGCCTTCTTCGTGATGATGACCACGGCGATCCCCGCGGTGGCCTTCGGCCTGTGGCTGGAGCTGACCTACGATCCGCCGATCTGGCTCCACTTCGTCCTGACGCTGCCCGTGGTGCTGCTCACCTGCACCCTGCCCTTGCGCTTCTTCAAGGGCTGGCTGGTGGCGAGCCAGTACGTGCACCGGGCCGAGGAGGGACGGCTCGCCCGTCCCGCGGCACGGCCGGCCGAGGCGACCGGGCCGGACGGTCCCGGCCCGCGCTGAGCGCAAAAGCAAGAGCCCGCCCCGTTCGGCACGGGGCGGGCTCCTGTCACGGGTCGGGCGCCGGGTTGCGGGCGCCGGGCGTCAGTGCGCGGGCGCGACGGTCGCCGGCGGGTGGATCACCATCTCGGTGAACGGGTAGACGTAGGCCTGGAGCATCACGAGGCCGCCGACGAGGCAGGCCAGTACGATCGAGTGCCAGAACACGAAGCGCAGGATCTTGCTCTCCTGGCCGAAATAGCCGGTGGCGGTCGAGGCCACGACGATCGACTGGGCGTCGATCATCTTGCCCATCACGCCGCCCGACGAGTTCGCCGAGGCCATTAGGATGCCCGACAGGCCGAGCTGCTCGGAGGTGATCCGCTGCAGGCCGCCGAACAGCACGTTGGAGGCGGTGTCCGACCCCGTCAGCGCGACGCCGAGCCAGCCGAGCAGGGTGCCGAAGAACGGGTAGAGAATGCCCGTGCCGGCGAAGGCCAGGCCCAGCGTGGCGTCGACGCCGGCGTAGCGGGTGAGCACGCCGAGGGCGAGCATCGCCGCGATGGTGATGAGCGAGTAGCGCAGCACCCAGATCGTCTCGAAATAGGCGGTGACGAGACGCACCGGCGAGAAGCGCATGATCAGGCCGGAGATGATCGCGGCGAAGAGCACGCCCGTGCCGGTGTAGGACATGTAGGTGAAGTTGAAGATCGCGGCCTCGGCCTTCGGCGCCGCCTCCACGGGCGGCACCTTCATGATCATGTTGTGCAGACCCGGCACCTCGTATTTCCACGAGAAGATCGGGTTCACGATGCCCTTGAACCAGCCGGTGCCCCAGATCGCGACGATGATCGAGAGGATGATCCACGGCACCCAGGCCATCAGGATCTCCTGCGAGGAGGCGGTGCGGCCGCCGAGCTGGACCTTCGGCAGGTCGCCGGGGACGCCCGCGCCGAGGGAGGCCGGACGCGGCTCGCCGTAGCCGATCGACGGGTCGTGGCCGCGCAGGGCCGGCGAGGTCCAGACCTGGGCCGGACGCCAGACCTTCAGGAAGGCGACCAGCGCCGCCATCGAGACCAGCGAGGCGCCGATATCGACGATCCAGGGGTTGATGTAGTTCGAGATCAGGAACTGCGCCGCGGCGAACGAGATGCCGCAGACCGCGATCGGCGGCCAGATCGCCATCATGCCGCGGAAGCCCGCGAACACCCAGATCAGCCAGAACGGCACGATCACCGAGAAGAACGGCAGCTGCCGGCCGATCATCGCGCCGAGCACGTAGGGGTCGTAGCCCGTCACCGAGGCGAGGCCCTGGACGGGCGCGCCGAGCGCGCCGTAGGCCACGGGGGCGGTGTTGGCGATGAGCGAGAGGCCGGACGCCGCCAGCGGCGAGAAGCCGAGGCCGATCAGGATGGCGCCGGTGACGGCCACCGGCGTGCCGAAGCCGCCCGCGCCCTCGAAGAAGGCGCCGAAGGCGAAGGCCACCAGCAGGAGCTGGATGCGCCGGTCCTCGGTGATGCCGGCCACCGATTGCTGCAGGATGGCGAACCAGCCCTTCTCCACCGTCAGGCGGTAGAGGAAGATGACGTTGAGGATGATCCAGCCGATCGGGAACATGCCCGTGACCATGCCGAGGATCGTGGCGCGGACGGCGAGATCCGTCGGCATGCCGAACGCGACCACCGCCACCAGAAAGGCGACGAGGAGGGCGAGAACCGCGGCGATGTGGACCTTGATCTTACCGCTCGCGATCATGCCGAGCAGGGCGATGACCGGTAGCGACGCGACGAAGGTCGAGAGCCACTGGCTCCCGAATGGATCGTAGACCTGATTCCAGGGTGTCACGGGCTCTGCCCTCCTCCCAGATCCCGATCTTCCGCCGGGATCTCCTGGCAAAGGGTGCTAGCAGAGCCGCCAAGCCTGCTCAACGGACGCGATCATGTATTCAATCCGTGTCCCGAGCGATGTTTGCCGGGTGACGCTTTTTTGGCACCGCGGGCGGCGGACCTTTTTTGCGCGGGGTGAGCGATTGTTCGGGGGGCGTGCGGAACTGTGCCGGGAGAGTCCGGTTCCCGCTGGACGCCCCCGGGCGATTCCCGAACGCAGCGAGAGGGACTTCCTCCCATGTTCATGCGCGTCGACAAGTTACAGGCCGAGCTTCCCGCCCCGAAACGCAGGGATCCGAACGCGGCCGCAGCGCTGCAGGAACTGCTCGGCGGCAAATACGGCGAGATGTCCACGCTCGGGAACTATATGTTCCAGAGCTTCAACTTCCGCAGCAAGGACAAGCTCAAGCCGTTCTACAGCCTGGTTTCCAGCATCACGGCGGAGGAACTCGGCCATGTCGAGCTCGTGAGCAACGGCGTGGCCATGCTCAACAACGGGCCCGACAACGACGGCGACGAGACGGACGGGGGCGACATCTCGGGCGCGCCCTTCGAGGACATGAAGGATATCCGTCTCGCCGCGGCCTTCCTCTCGAACGGCGGCGGCGCGGCGCCGATCAACAGCAACGGCGCGTCCTGGAACAACGACTTCATCACCTCGACGGGCAACGTCGTCGTCGATCTCCTGCACAACTTCCACCTCGAATGCGGCGCGCGCCTGCACAAGCTGCGCGTCTACGAGACCCTGTCCGACCCGACGGGGCGCGAGGTCTGCGGCTACCTGCTGGTGCGCGGCTCGGTCCACGCCCACGCCTACGCGCTGGCGCTCAAGCAGATCACCGGCGTCGATCTCGACAAGTTCCTGCCGACGCCGAACATCAACCTCGACAAGATCCCCGAGTGCCAGAAGTACCTGCAGGAGGGCTCGCACCGCCGGCTCTACACCTGGAGCCCGAACGATTACCGGGACATCGCCGGGATCTGGAACAGCGGCGAGCACGCGCTGCCGGGCGATCCGCCGGGTGAACTGGAGGTCGTCGAGGGCATGCCCGACGGCGGCAAGATCCACCAGCTCACCGGCATCCCCTCGGCCTTCGCGCCCGACTACGCGCCGGAGGAGATGTTCGAGATCGCGCAGAAGCTGACGAAGAAGGCGCGCTGAGGCGACCCTCGGCCGGTCCGATCGTGCGTCGATCCAGGCGGCCGCACGACAGCATTCGCCTGAGGTCGTGCGGTTTCTCGCGCGGCCTCAGGCGGCGCGCACGGTCTGAAGGAAACGGGAGACCTCCGTATTGAGGTGCTCCGACTGCTGCGACAGTTCGGACGCTGCCGACAGCAGATGGCCGGCCGCGTTCCCGGTTTCCTCGGAAGCCTGCGCCACACCGGTGACGCTGGAGGTGACCTCGTTCGTGCCGCTCGCGGCCTGGGCCACGTTGCGCACGATCTCCTGCGTCGCCGCACTCTGCTGCTCGACCGCCGCCGCGATGCTGGCGGCCGTGCTGTCAATGTCGCGGATGCGGTTGGTGATGCCGCCGATGGCGATGACCGCCTGATCGGTCGCGCCCTGGATTGCCCCGATCTGCCCGGCGATCTCGTCCGTGGCGCGCGCCGTCTGGCCGGCGAGTTCCTTCACCTCCGTCGCCACCACGGCAAAGCCCCGGCCCGCCTCGCCCGCACGCGCCGCCTCGATCGTCGCGTTGAGCGCCAGCAGATTCGTCTGCGAGGCGATGTTGGAGATGAGCCCGACCATGTCGCCGATCTTGGCGGAGGTGAGCTTCAGCGTCTGAACGAGACCCGCCGTCTTGTCGGCCTCGGCGACCGCCATCTGAGCCAGTTCGGCCGAGCCCTGCACTTGGCGCCCGATCTCGCGAACCGAGGCGCCCAGCTCCTCGGCTGCGGCGGCCGCCGCTCCGACGGTCGAGGATGCTTCCTCGGCGGAGGCCGCGACGGAGACCGAGCGGGACGCCGTCTGAGCGGCGGTGGATGTGAGTTGCTCGGCGGTGGCGCGAAGCTCGGTGGCGGACGAGGACACCATCCCGACGATGCTGCCCACTGCCGCTTCGAACCCGTCCGCCATCTGGCGCATGCCGGCCTTGCGCTGCTCCGCGGCCGAGGCGCGGGCCTGCTCGGTTTCCTCTTCCAGGCGGCGGGTCCGGATCAGATTGACCCGCGAGGCCTCGACCGCACCGGCGATGGCACCGATCTCGTTGGTCCGATCGAGGTGGGGAACATCCGTCTCCGCGTCACCCTCCGCCAGCCGCCGCATCCGGCCGATCAAGCGATCGAGCGGGCGCGTCAATCCGAGAATGACGAAGGCCAAGCCGGCCAGGGCGATCGCGAGGGCGACACAGCAGAGCACAACCGTCATCCGGATCGCATGTCCGTAGGCGCTCTCTGCGTCAGCCTTGGACTGGTCCCCACCCTTGATGTTGAGCGCGGTGTCCTCATCGAGCTGCTTCAGGGCGGCATCGAAGGAGGCGCGCGAGGCGGCGAAAAGCTCCCTCATCCGCTTGTGGTCGTTGTCGTAGGCGGCGGCTTTGAGCTGGGTCCGCACACCGAGATAGTCGGACCAGGACCGGCGATACGCATCCCAGAGGTTTCGCTCTTCATCGCTCGCAATCAGCGACGCGTAGCGATCAGCCGTCCGGGCGGCTTCGGCAAGGCGCTGCTCCGAGATCCTGTCCAGCTCCGCGACAGGTTCGACCGCCGTGACGAAGCGCGCATCCACGAGACGCAGACGCGTGATCCTGTATTTCAATTCGCCGAGTTCGCGCACACTCGGCATCCAGTTTTCGGACAGTTCGCTCGCCCTGTCCCTGACGGTCCGCAACTGCGATGTCGCGACGACGCCTTGGACGACGATTGCAATCGATAGTCCGCCGATCAAGGTGAACAATGTGCCTTTGATCTTCAAACTCATCGCTGGCCCCGTAGCCGTCCAGCGCGATATTGGACTAACGAACGTAAAGATGTCGTAAAAAGATTATCATTTGTCAAGAATGCGCCGTCCCCCTGGCCTATTGCAGGGAGGGGGGGACGGCGCAATGAAGAAGCAAATGGAGGGGACGTCACCGCCCCATGCGCGCCGCCCGCCACAGCCGCCACAGGCGGCGCCAGCGGGCGATCTCGATCACGCTGTTGAGCGGATCGTAGCCGGGGCGCTCCATCGCCGCGAGATAGGGCTCCACCAAAGCCGTCGGCAGGAAGGCCGGCCGGGCGGCGGGGGCGATGGTGGCGCGGGCCGCCTCGCAGGCAGCGAGATGGCGGCGCGCCAGCGCCCGCAGCTCGGCGCAGCTGCGCACGAGGCCCGGTCCGCCGCGGCCCGAGACGATGTCCTCGCGGGTGACGCCGTTCTGGCGCAGCAGGTCGCCCGGCAGGTAGACCTGTCCCTGGCGCGCGTGCCAGGGCAGCGACCGCAGCAGGCCGGTGATGCCGTAGGCGACGCCCGCATGGCCGGCCGCCGCCGCGCCGCCGGGCTCGGCCCCCTCGGCGAGCACGAGGCCGGAGAGGCGGATCAGCGACGAGGCGGTCTCGCCGCAATAGCCCTCCAGGTCGTTCACCCGCGGCATCGGGTCGTCGTAGAGGTCGAAGACCCGGGCATCGATCAGGTCGACGAAGGGCTGGCGTCCGAGGCGGCGCACGACGATCGCGTCCTCGAGCGCCGCGGCGACGGGGTTGGCGCGCACGTCGCCCCGCGCCTCGCCCTGGAGCGCGTCGCGCCACCATTGCAGGCGGATCTCGCCGGCCATCGGGTTCGAGGCCGCCTCGCGGACGCGGGCGATGGTCAGGCTGAAGGCGGCGAGCGCGAAGAGGTGCGGGCGGAAGGCGGCGGGCGCGAACAGGGCGGCGAAGTAGCGGTCCGGGTCGCCCTCGCGCACCAGCTCCTCGCAGTGCCGGAAGGCGAAGGCGAGGCCGCCGTTGCCGGCCTCCGGGCTCGTCTCGGTTCGGGTCTCGGGGCGCGTCATGGAGCGGGGCTCATGCGGCGTTCTGGAACTCAGGTGACGGCGATCAGCGCGGCCGCGACCTTGCGGTTCTCGGCCATCAGGATGTTGTAGGTGCGCGCCGCCGCCCCCGTCTGCATGGCATCGACGCCGATGCCCGCGGCCTTCAGGCGCTGGCGCAACGCGTCGGGCAGGAACACGATGTCGGCGCCGGTGCCGATCAGGAGCAGTTCGATCCCCTCGGCCTCGGCGATCACCGGCGCGAGGCTCGGCCCGTCGATGGCGGACGGGGCGCTCACGTCCCAGGCGCGGATGCCCGAGGGCAGCAGCAGGATCGAGCCGCGATGGGACATCTGCCCGAAGCGGAAGCCGCCATTGCCGTAGGCGTCGATGCCGTGGCGGCCGGGCAGGAAGCCGTCGTGGATCTGACCCGGTACCCGTCCCTCGCTCACGCCGCGCCTCCCGTCATCCCGTACCGGACGATGTCGGACGCCCGGTCGCCGGCCGCTTCCCCTCGGCTGCGACGGGGCCGCGGGCGTTCGGCGGGAGACACTTACTCGGCCGCCTGAGGCACGCCGGCCTCGCGATGCGACGCCTTCGAGCCCGACAGGCGCAGGCCGATATAGATCAGCGCCGGCGTCGAGACGAAGATCGCCGAGTAGGTGCAGATCACCACGCCGCAGAGCATCACCACGGCAAATCCCTTGATCGCCTCGCCGCCGAACAGCACCAGCGCCACGAGCGACAGGGTGGTGGAGAGCGAGGTCATCACCGTGCGCGACATGGTGGAGTTTATCGAGAGGTTCAGGAGCTCGACCACCGGAATCGTCTTGTAGCGGCGCATCAGTTCGCGGGTGCGGTCGAACACCACCACCGTCTCGTTGAGCGAGTAGCCGACGATTGTCAGGATCGCGGCGATCGAGGTCATGTTGAACTCGATGCGGGTGATGATGAACACGCCGACCGTGAGCACGATGTCGTGCAGGGTGCCGACGATGGCGCCGAGCGCCAGCTCGCGCTCGAATCGGAACCACAGGTAGAGCAGCACGGCGAGCACCGAGAGCACGACGCCGACCGTGCCGGACTGCACCAGCTCGCCCGAGACGCGCGGGCCCACCGTCTCGGTGCGGCGGAAATCGTAGCCCGCGTCGAAGGCGGCGTGCGCCTTCTGCATCACCGCGGTCTGGCCCTGCTCGCCGGGCTGGAGCGGGAAGCGCACCAGCACCTGCCCCTGGCCGCCGAGCTCCTGCACCTCGGTCTCGCCGAAGCCGAAGCCGTTGGCGGTGTGGCGGATCTCGGCGACGTCCGCCGTGTGGCCGGCCTTGGCCTGCAGCTCGACCAGGGTGCCGCCCTTGAAGTCGATGCCGAAATTGAGCCCGACCGTGAGGAACAGCACCAGGGTCACGACCGACATCACCGCCGAGAGCGGGAAGGTGACGCGCCGGAACCGCATGAAGTCGAAATGCGATTCGTCGGGCCAGAGGCGGAGCAGGCGCATGGTCGGTCTCGGATCATGAAGGCGCGGCGCACGGGGCCTTGAGCCTTGCGAAGCGGTCTCGCGGCCCGCGTCAGACGGGCCGCGCGTCATCCCCGAACGGGGTTCGTCAGAACGGCAGGGCCTTCGGCCGGAACCAGTTGTACCACACCGCGATCATCATGCGCGTCAGCGTCACGGCGGTGATGACCGTGGTGAGGATGCCGAGGATGAACACCACGGCGAAGCCCTTCACCGGGCCCGAGCCCATGAAGAATAGGAGCAGGGCGGCGATCGCCATGGTCGAGTTCGAATCGATGATGGTGGCGAACGCCCGATCGAAGCCGGCCTGGAGCGCCGAGACCAGGGAACGGCCGGAGCGCGCCTCCTCGCGCATGCGCTCGTAGATCAGCACGTTCGAGTCGACCGCGGTGCCGATGGTGAGCACGATGCCGGCGATGCCGGGCAGCGTCATCGTCGCCTCCAGCACCGACATCAGGCCGAGGATCAGGCCGACATGGACGATCAGCGCGATGTTGGCGATGAAGCCGAAGGTGCCGTAGGTCGCGAACATGAAGGCGATGACGAGGCCGGCGGCCACCAGCGTCGCCATCTTGCCGGCCTCGATCGAGTCGCGGCCGAGGCCGGGGCCGACCACGCGGCGCTCGACGACGGTGAGCTTGGCCGGCAGCGCGCCCGCCCGCAGCAGGATCGAGAGGTCGTTGGCGTCCTTGACGGTGAAGTTGCCGGTGATCTGGCCCGAGCCGCCGGTGATCGCCGAGCGGATCACGGGGGCCGACTGCACCACGCCGTCGAGCACGATCGCCATGCGCCGGCCGACATTCTCCGAGGTCGCCTGACCGAAGCGCTGGGCGCCGCGCAGGTTGAACTTGAAGCTCACCATCGGCTCGTGGGTCTGCGGGTCGAAGGCGGGCTGGGCGTCGGTGAGGTCGCTGCCGTCGGCCATGACGCGCCGCTCCACCGGCACCTTGGCGCCGCCCTCGTCCTTCGAGGTCAGCAGATCGACGTCGCCCGAGGGCGAATCGGCGATCATGCGGAATTCGAGCTTGGCGGTCTTGCCGAGCTGGTCCTCCAGCTCCTGCGGGTTCTGCAGGCCCGGCACCTGGACGAGGATGCGGTCCGAACCCTGCTGCTGGATCGACGGCTCCTTGGTGCCGCCGAAATCGATGCGCTTGCGCACGACCTCGATCGCCTGGCTCACGGCGCGGCGGGTGCGGTCGTTGACGCCGGCATCGGTGAGGACGAGCTGGATCGTGCCGTTCTCGGACTCGTTGACCGTCAGGGTCTGGCCGCCGGCGGCCAGCGGGTTGTTGATCGGCTGGGCGAGCTCGCGCAGCTTCGGCATCACCTTGGCGCGGGCCGCCGCGTCGGGGATGCGCAGCTCCACGCCGCGGTTGATCACGCGGATGCCGCCCTCGGGCGAGACGGAGGCCTCGCGCAGGATGCGGCGCACGTCGTCGCGCAGGCCCGTGACCATCGAGCGGACGAGGTCGGGCTGGTCGATCTCCAGCAGGATCTGCGAGCCGCCCTGGAGGTCGAGGCCGAGCACGATCGCCCGTTGCGGGATGATCCAGCTCGGGAACCACGACGGCAGCGAGGCCATGAAGGCCTTGCGGCTGTCGGCCGGGATGAAGCTCGGGACGGCCAGGCTCAGGCCGATCAGGATGACGGCGAGCGTCGCGACGATCTTGGTTCTCGAGAAGCGCAGCATCCGCCCGGTTCCGACTTTTTTTGTCATGGGTGCCGGCCGTTCACGGCCGGCACACGCGTGTGGCGCCTCGGAAGGCCTCGCGAAACTCCCGGTCGCTCACCGGTCTCGCTCGGGCGACGACGGCGCGGCGGGAGTCTCGTCGAAGACGCTCAGGAGGCCTTGACCGGGGCGCCCTTGACGCGAACCTCGGAGATCATCGTGCGCACCACCTTCACGCGCACGTTCGGGGCGATCTCGACCTCGATCTCGGAGGCGTCGTCGGCGACCTTGGTGACCCGGCCGACGAGCCCGCCGGTGGTCACGATGGTGTCCTCCCGGCGGACGTTCTTCACCATGCTCTGGTGATCCTTGAGCCGGCGCTGCTGCGGGCGCAGGATCAGGAAGTACATGATCACGAAGATCAGGACGAAGGGCACGAATTGCAACGCGACGTCCGCGCCGCTTCCGGCACCGGCTCCTTGCGCGAAGGCGGGGGTGATCAACGCGAAAACTCCTGATCCGAGGCATGCAGCCCGTCAGGCCCGGCGGCGCCGAGCCTTGCGACGACGAGCCTGCCGAAAAGCGCGCGGACTATAGCGAGGGGCGACTCGAAAGCAACGGCGGGACGATGCATCAGGGGCCGCGCCCTAGTGGTTCCCCTTCTCCGCCCGTTGCGCCTAAAAGGCGTTCTCCCCTGAAACCGGACAAGCCCCCGGACGCCATCATGGCCGCAGAGCCGACGCCCGCCGACCTTCTCCCGCTCCTGGAGCGGATCGCCGCAGCCCTGGAGCGCGCGGCCCCGCCCGCCGTCCCGAAGGTGGACACCGGCGCCGCCGACGCCTTCCTGTGGGGGCCCGAGCGCCGGCTGATTCCGGTGCCGCGGGTCAACCGGGTCGAGATCGGCATCCTCACCGGCATCGACCGGGCCCGCGACACGCTGGTGGAGAACACCGAGCGCTTCGCCCGCGGCCTGCCTGCCAACAACGCCCTACTCTGGGGCGCGCGCGGCATGGGCAAGTCCTCGCTCGTCAAGGCGGCGCATGCGGAGATCAACGCCCGCCGGCCGGAGGGCAGCCGGCCGATGAAGCTCGTGGAGATCCACCGCGAGGACATCGAGGCGCTGCCCGAGCTGATGAGCCTGCTGCGCAACGATCCCCATCGCTGGCTGGTGTTCTGCGACGACCTGTCGTTCGACGCCGACGACACCTCCTACAAGTCGCTCAAGACCGCGCTCGACGGCGGCATCGAGGGGCGGCCGGGCAACGTGCTGTTCTACGCCACCTCGAACCGGCGCCACCTGCTCGCCCGCGAGATGGTCGAGAACGAGCGCTCCACCGCGATCAATCCCGGCGAGGCGGTGGAGGAGAAGGTCTCGCTCTCCGACCGCTTCGGCCTCTGGCTCGGCTTCCACAAATGCAGCCAGGACGAATATCTGGCGATGATCCGCGCCTACGCGGAGCGCCATTCCTTGACGATCGAGCCGGACCGGCTGCGGGCCGAGGCGCTCGAATGGGCCACCACCCGCGGCTCGCGCTCAGGGCGCACGGCGTTCCAGTTCATCCAGGATCTCGCCGGGCGGCTCGGGCAAAAGCTTGAGGGTGTATGATCCTACGGAGTAAGACTTTACCCCTGCGTCGGATGAGATGCTTCTTAAATTGTTTCTGATAGTCTGCGTATTGGGGTGGCTCGGACCGAAAATTTTCTCGTAAATTGACAGGGCGCGCTCGTAAAGCGACTTGGCTCCGGCAGAGCCATCTTGATCTTTGATTACGCCTGCGAGGTTGTTGAGGCTTATGGCCGTTTCGGGATGGTCGGGCCCAAATGCCGCCTGTCGAATGGCCAACGCACGCCGATAGAGGGGCTTGGCCCCGGCATTATCGCCCTGAATCCTGAGTAAGAAGGCAAGATTGTTGAGGGCTGTTGCTGTGCTGGGATGATTCGGTCCAAATGTATTCTCGTAAATAACCAGGGCACGCTGGTAGAGAAGCTTGGCTTCGGCGTGCTCACCCAAATCTGTGAGTAGATTGGCGAGGTTGTTTAAGCTTGTAGCAGTATATTGATGCTCAGTTCCGAGAGATATATTGCAGATATTCAATGCGCGCTGGTATAGAAGCCTGGACTTTGCAAATTCATCTTGAGCCTTGAGCGCAGTGGCGAGGTTGTTGAGGGTTGTTGCCGTATTGGGATGGTTAGGGGGGAGCGCCTTCTCCTGAATGGCTAGAGCGCGCTCGTAGAGAGGCGCAGCCCTGGTATAATTACCTTCGGCGTTGAGTAGACTGGCAACGTTGCTGATAGCTATAGCCGTTTCAGGATGGTCAGGACCAAAAACATTTTCGTGATTGATCAAAGCGCGTTGATAGAGGGGCTTGGCTCCGACATAGTCACCTTGGGCATAGAGCAGGTTCGCGAGACGGTTGAGGCTCAATGTTGTATCGGGGTGGTCGGGGCCCATGTCTTTTTCGCTTAGCGCCAACGCATCACGCCAAAGCGCTGTAGCTTGGGCGAAGTGAACTGACTTTTGGAGAATGTTAGTGAGACTACATAGCCAATCAACATACCCCTGCGAGCCCTGCAATCGACGTAGAAACGCGGCCTCAAATAACGCGAGCACATGCGCATCTGTTAACGTGAGATTAGATCCGACTTGAGCTCGAGCCGTATAGTGTTCAAGCAAGACTTCGATAGAGGAAATTCGCTTTTCTTCGCTGATCTGACTGCGAACTGCTCCGGCCACTACATTGTGGAGGCTTAGAAAGCCATCAGATGAGCGAGTAACAAAAGACATCGCCTCGATTCGTTCGAAACTATCCTGCGGCACGGCAGTACCAAATTTCTGCACCACGCAGGCGAATGCGGCGCGATCAAACCGTTGGGCGACCGAAAGGCGCTCAATTGTTGCCTGAAGCGGATCGCCATAATCACGCAGCACGCGCTCGATCATCTCGATGCAGCGGGCCTCAAAGGTTTCTGCCTCGACCGTAAAAGACTCAGGCAGCACCTTCCCCTTGGATGAAAGGTTGCGCCAATGTTCGACTTGAAGATCGAGCATCAGCGGATAGACTACTGCGTCGGTCTTCGTGGACTCGCGCGCTCCGTCGATGATCGCCTGACGGATAGCCACGTCATCAATCGGAATCGCGGCGAGAAAGGCGTCGGCATCGGCGTCGGCGAGACCGCCGAGGAGATGCTGGTTGCCGGCGAGATCCTCCCGCCAGTCTGGGTCTACGTCCCAGGGCAGACGCTCACGAGAGAAAAATACTGCAAGGAGGCCGTTGGTCTCCTTCAACAAGGTCCGCATATGGCGATCGAACGGATTCTCAATCCAACGTGCACCTGCGCCACCCTGCTCGAAGACGCGCTCGTACTCGTCGATGAGCAGCACCAGACGCTCGGCCGGATTCTGCAACAAGTGATGGTTCAGATCTTGTGCCAGCATCCACGGTAGCAGCGCCGATAATTCGTGAGACGGTTTCAGCGCCCCGGCACCGTCATAGAGTTGCTTGAGGGACTCGCGGGTGCGGTCGAGATAGGCACGCTTCGCCTTGTCGATCACCCAGTTGCCAAGGCGTCTGACAACGAAACCAGCTCCTGGGATCTCGCCGATCGCCTCGCCGATCAACTCCTTGGCCGTATCGCTGCCGAGCCAGCTTCCACCCTCGTCGACTGCATTTCTTGCCGTACCGGTTGCGCGGCCAAGCCAAGGCTTCGTTAGCGTTGGAAACGGCTCCTCTACTCGCGCTGCCTCCCAGGTCAGCGCTAGGGCAAGGTCGAAGGCCGGCAAGTCGATTCCAGCCTCAGCGAAGCCGTTGCGGATCCACACGAGCAACAGATCTGGGTCGGTCTTCGGGCGCCCGTGGAGGTCGAGCAGTGCGCGCCGCAGGAAACCGTAACTAGGATCACCGTCTGAACCGATCTTGCGCATCAGCTCGCGGCAGAGGGCCGTCTTTCCTTGGCCGCCGATGCCATAGAAAACGCGCAAGATCACTCCGTCGGCAGGAATTGCGAAGGCCGCCTTTTCAAAGATGCGCTGCGGCTCCTCGCGATCGACGAAGATGCGGTTAGCCGGTGGAAGCGTAGCGAAACGAGCTGGGGGCATGACTGCAGCGGGAGGGGTCCAACACTTAATTGCAGGATGGCCTGACTTCAGGCCACTGCGCAACGCCGAGCCTCAGCAACAAAAAAGGCGGCTCCGCGAGGAGCCGCCCCTTTCGTCTTCGAGGATGGGAAGAGATCAGCCGCCGAGATGGGGCATCGGGTCGACCGGGGTCGCGCCCTTGCGCAGCTCGAAGTGGAGCTGGGGCGAGGTGACGTTGCCGGTGGCGCCGGACTTGGCGATCGTCTGGCCGCGCTTCACCTTCTCGCCGGGGCGCACGTCGAGCTCGCCGTTATGGGCGTAGGCCGAGACGTAGCCGTTGTTGTGCCGCACCAGCACCAGCTTGCCGTAGCCCTTCACGTCGGAGCCGGCATAGGCCACGGTGCCGTCCTCGGCCGCCTTGACCGGGGTGCCCTCGGGCACGGCGATGTTGATGCCCTCGTTGCCGGCCGAGCCGTAGCCGTTGATGATGCGGCCCTTGGCCGGCCAGCGGAACGACTCGGCCGGCGCCTGCGGGGCCGCCGCGGCCGGGATCGGGGCGGAGGCGTCGGCGCTGGCGACCTTGACCGGAGCGGCGGGCGCCGTCTCCTTCGCGGGCGCCTTGGCCGCTTCCTTGGTCTCCTTGGCCGCGGCCTTGGCGGCCGCTTCCGCGGCGCGGGCCTCGGCGAGCTTCTTGGCGGCGTCCGCCTTGGCCTGCTTGGCCTCGGCCTCGGCCTTGCGGGCGGCCTCCGCCTTCGCGGCTTCCTTGGCCGCGTCCTTCGGATCGACCTTCGTCTCGATCTTCGTATCCGCCTTGGCGACCTTCTCGCCGGCCTTCTGGCCCGGGCGCGGATGCTTGGCGGCCTCGGCGGCCTTCTTCGCCTCGGCGGCCTTGGCGTCGGCGAGCTTCTTCGACTGCGCCGCCTTCTCCGCGGCCTTGGCCTCGGCGGCCTTCGCTTCGGCGATCTTGGCGGCGGCAGCCTGCCGCTCGGCCTCGCGGCGGGCATCCGCGGCCTTGGTCTCGGCGTTCTTGGCGGCGGCCTCGGCGGCGCGCTTCTCCGCGGCCCTTTCGGCGGCCTTGTCGACGGGCTTGCCGAACTGGAGCTTGGGCTGCGGCGCCGGGGCGGAGGCGCGCGGCGTCATCGCACGGCCCGCATCCGGGTTCAGGCCGGACACGCTGCTCGCCATCCCGCCGGAGATCGGCTCGGCGGTCGCCACGCGGGTCGCGGCCTTGGGCGCGGCGGCGCTGATCGCGCCGGGACGCGGCGACAGGGCCGGGCCGGGAGCGGGCAAAGCCTGGGACTGGATCCGCGGGGTGCGGATCGCCGGGGCCGGCGCCATCTCGCCGTCGGCGCCCTCGGCCGGCAGGCTGCCGGTGGCCGAGGGTTCGCCCGTCAGGGAGGCGAACGGGTTGGTGAAGGGATCGCCGAGACGCGACGCGTCCGACGAGCAGGCGGCGGTACCGCCGCCGATCATTCCGATGAGGGCGAAGCGCGACAGCGTCCTCAAGCCCAGAACTTTCCCCCGAACCCGCATCGACGCACCCGTTTGAACACTGACGCAACGTGATGCGCTATTCAAACGGGATTCAGGTTAAGCAACCGTTCCCGAGATCCGCGCGAGGATCAGTTTCGCGCGTGTTCCGTAAAGGTTGAGGAACGTCGGCAACGGAGCCGATCCCGCTCTCGACGCTCCGGCGCCCCGCCTTCGACGGGATGACGGCTACGGCGCGATGGCCCGCCCCGGGGTCAGCGGGCCGAGCCGCAGGGCCGCTCCTTCCGTCCGCGCGAAGGCCGCGGCGGCGTCGCGGGTCAGCGTCACGAGCCGGCTTCCGCGGCCGGTCCAGAACCCCGCCACCAGGCGCCCGCCGGATTTGAGCGCGGCGGGAAGGTGCGGCGGCAGCGCGGCGAGGCTGCCGTTGACGAGGATGCGGTCGTAGCTCCCGCCCCGCACGGCCTCCGCGGCGAGCCCGTCGGCGGTCTCGACGCTGGCCTCGGCGAGATCGGGCCCGAGATGTGTCCGCGCGGCGCGGGCGAGCCCCTCGTAGCGCTCCAGGCTGCGCACATGGGCCGCCCCCAGCCGCGCCAGCAGGGCGGTGACGTAGCCCGTGCCCGTGCCGATCTCCAGCACCCGCACGCCGGGGGCGATGTCGAGGGCGCCGAGCATCGCCGCGACGACGCTGGGCGCGGTCATGGTCTGGCCGCAGGCGAGCGGCAGGGCGATGTCGCGCCGGGCGTGGACGCGCAGGGCCGGCGGCGCGAAGCGCTCCCGCGGCACCCGCTCCATCGCCCGCAGCACGGCGGTGTCGCGCACGCCGCGCTCGCGCAGGGCCAGCACGAAGGCGGCGTTGCCGGTCGCCTCCGCCAGCCCGGCCTCGTCCGGTTCGCCGGCCTCAGACGGCATGGACGCCGGATCGGACGCTCACGCCCGGAACGCCGCCGCGAATCGGGTCAGTTCCGGCTCGTCGGTGAAGTCGAGCCGCAGCGGCGTCACCGAGATGCGGTTCTCGGCGATCGCCTTCAGGTCCGTGCCGTTGCCGGGCTCGAACCGGGCCTTGGCGAAGGCGAGCCAGAAATAGGGGTTGCCGCGCCCGTCGTGGCGGGCGTCGATCTGCAGGAGCGCCTGGTTGCGCTGGCCCTGCGCCGAGACCGCCACGCCCTGCACGTCGCCCGGCTCGCAGTCCGGAAAGTTGACGTTGACGAGGATGCCGGGCTCGATCCCGATCTCCAGGATCTTGCGGATGACCCCCGCGCCGTGCGTGGCGGCGCAGGACCATTTCAGGTTGGCCCGCCCGCCCGCGCCGTAGGCTTGGCTGAGGGCGATCGCGCGGATGCCGAGGATCGTGCCCTCCATCGCCCCGGCGATGGTGCCGGAATAGGTTACGTCCTCGGCGACGTTCTGGCCGCGGTTGACCCCCGACAGAACGAGGTCCGGCTTCTGGTCCTTGAGGATGTGGGCGACCCCCATGATCACGCAGTCGGAGGGCGTGCCCTTCACCGCGAAGCGTTTTTCCGCGATCTGCCGCAGGCGTAAGGGATCGTTGAGCGAGAGCGAGTGCGAGACGCCCGACTGGTCGTATTCGGGCGCGACCACCCAGACGTCGTCGCTGAGTTCGCGGGCGATCCCCTCCAGCGTCTCCAGACCCGGCGCGTGGATGCCGTCGTCGTTGGTGACCAGGATGCGCATCAGGTGTTCGGTCCCTCGATCCGGTTCAAGCCGCCCATGTAGGGCTGGAGCGCCGACGGGATCGTGACGCTGCCATCGGGATTCTGGTAGTTCTCCATCACGGCGATCAGCGCGCGGCCGACCGCGACGCCGGAGCCGTTCAGGGTGTGGACGAAGCCGACCCCCCTGCCCTCCTTCGCCCGGTAGCGCGCATTCATCCGCCGCGCCTGGAAGTCGCCGCAGACCGAGCAGGACGAGATCTCGCGATAGGTCTGCTGGCCGGGCACCCAGACCTCGATGTCGTAGGTCTTCCGGCTCGCGAAGCCCATGTCGCCGGTGCACAGCGTCATGACGCGATAGGACAGGTCGAGCTTCTTGAGCACGGCCTCGGCGCAGGCGAGCATCCGCTCGTGCTCCTCGTCCGACTTCTCCGGGGCGGTGATCGAGACCAGCTCGACCTTGTTGAACTGGTGCTGGCGCAGCATGCCGCGGGTGTCGCGCCCCGCCGCCCCGGCCTCGGCGCGGAAGCAGGGGGTGAGCGCGGTGTAGCGCAGGGGCAGCTCGTCCTCGGCCAGGATATTTTCGCGCACGAGGTTGGTGAGGGGGACTTCGGCGGTGGGGATCAGCCAGAAGCCGTCGCCCGCCGCGAACTGGTCGTCGCGGAACTTCGGCAGTTGCGCCGTGCCGAACATCGCCTCGTCGCGCACGAGAACCGGCGGAACCACTTCGGTGTAACCGTGCTCGCCCGTGTGCAGGTCGAGCATGAACTGACCGAGCGCCCGCTCCAGCCGGGCGAGGTGCCCTTTGAGCACCACGAAGCGCGAGCCGGAGAGTTTCGCGGCCGCCTCGAAATCCATCAGGCCAGTGGCCTCGCCGAGCTCGAAATGCTGGCGGCCCTGGGCGAGGCGCTCGCGGGAGGAATCGAAGCGGCGATACTCGACATTGCCGTGCTCGTCGGCGCCGAGGGGCACGTCCTCCTTCGGCCGGTTCGGGATCGCGGCGAGGCGCGCGTCGAGGGCCTTTTCCGCCTCCCCTTGCGCGGCTTCCAGCCCCGGCGCCTCGTCCTTGAGGCGGGCGACCTCGGCCATCAGTTCGGCGGCACGGGCCTCGTCCTTCGCCTTCTTGGCGGCGCCGATCTCCTTGGACAGCGCGTTGCGCCGCTCCTGGGCGCCCTGCGCCGCCGAGACCGCCGCCTTCCGCGCATCGTCGAGGGCGATCAGCTCGGCGCTCAGGGGCGAGAGGCCGCGGCGCTCCAGATCGCGGTCGAAGGCCTCCGGATTCTCGCGGATGGCGCGGATGTCGTGCATGTCGGGGCTCTTAAGGGTCTTGTGCGCGCGAGGGCCCCGCTTTGCCGCATCGCCCTCCGCATCACAAGAGAGGACGGCCCGGTCGGAAGGAGCTCGAAGCCCGGCTGACGCCGTGACGAACTCCCACCGTGTCCAAACACCGTCATCCCGGGTTCGCCGCCGACGCCTCGAAATGACGGGGGAGCGGCAGTCTTCTTACAAAAATCAAAGGGGCACATGGCAATCCGTCTTGCCAAACGCTCCGGCCGTTCGGCTTGCGGATCCGCCGATCCTGCACCATATCGCTGGTATCGCAGCATTTTTCCGCATGACCTGCACGGAAATGCCGCGTCCGAGGCCCGTTTCGGACCCTCCCCAGCGCTCCCTATGAGAAATATAAGTGTAGGGTCCGCTTGAATTGCGCCCAACGGATTGTCTATATCAAGGGCGTCGAACACGAGGGGCCCGGCGAACGAACGGCCACCGCCTCAGTTCGAGGTGGGCCGGTCATGAGACCGACCTTCGTTTTCAAAACGTCACTCAGGAGACACGCCATGAAGTGGTCTGCCCCCGTCGTTGCCGAGATCTGCGTCGGCATGGAAGTCACCTCCTACGAGTCCGCCGAGATCGACACCTTCAACTAAGAAGGCGTCGCCGGCCCCAGGCCGGTTCGGTTTCCCATCCATTCGCTACTTAGGAGAAACGTCATGAAGTGGTCCGCTCCCGTCGTCGCCGAGATCTGCGTCGGCATGGAAGTCACCTCCTACGAGTCCGCCGAGATCGACACCTTCAACTAAGAAGGCTGTCGCCGGGCTCATCCGGTGAATTCGAGGGCGTCACCCGGACAGGGTGGCGCCCTTTTCGTTTGCCGCGCGCAAACAAACAGGAAGGCCGGAGGATTCGCGAACCCTCCGGCCTTCCTGTCTCGCAGCGCCCGATTCGGCGATCAGAGGCGGTAGCGGATCTGGTCGGTCCAGAAGCGCTCCAGACGCGAGAGCGCCTGGTTGAGGCGTCCGAAATCGTCCTCGGAGATGCCGCCGATCGGCTGGATCGTGCGGGCGTGCTTGTCGTAGAGGCCCTGGATCAGGTCGTGGATCTCGCGGCCCTTCGGCGTCAGGCTGATGCGCACCGAGCGCCGGTCGGTCTTGGAGCGGGCGTGGTGCAGGAAGCCGGCCTCAACGAGCTTCTTGACGTTGTAGGAGACGTTCGAGCCGAGATAGTAGCCCTTGGAGCGCAGCTCGCTGGCGGTGAGTTCCTTGTCGCCGATGTTGTAGAGCAGGAGCGCCTGGACGCTGTTGACGTCCTCGCGGCCGCGCCGGTCGAACTCGTCCTTGATCACGTCGAGGAGGCGGCGGTGCAGACGCTCCACGAGGTGCAGCGCCTCGAGATAGGAGCCGGCGGCGCCCTGGGTCTCGGGGGCGGCGTCCGTGGTCTTGAGGGCGGTGTTGGCGGCCTTGGTGCTCATCGTGGTGCCTTCCTGTCGGTTCGTGCCGGCTCTTGCTGGCCGGCCTCGCTTATGAGGTGAACCTAGGGCCCACCGATGAAAGCCGATTTAAGCGACAGGATGAACTCGCGATTTACTTCTGTCGGTAAATGCAAAATGAAACGATGATGTTGACCTCTTATTAGCCTACGTCGCGCGCCGCGAGCCAGGACAGCACGAAGTACACGGCGACAATGCTTGCCTGCACTGCGATCAACGGCATCGACATCGGCAGGAGCTGCGGCGTCAGCAGCGCCAGGGTCAGCGCCGAGGTCGCGGCGAGCAGCCAGACGACGCCGCCCCAGGCGCTCGTCAGCCACAGGCCGACCGCCGCCACGAAGTCGATCACCGCGAAGTAGACGATCGCCGATTGCCGCCCCATCGGCAGGTCCGCGAACGGGGTCCGGCCGGGGATCAGGTCGAGGATCTCGCCCCAGGTCGCGAGACCCTTGGCGAGCCAGACCAGGGCGGTGAGGCGCATGAACCAGACCAGCACCACGTCCCAGCGGGTCTGCGCCCGCGGCGCGGTGCCCTCGATCCGGTCGCCGGCCCCGGCGCTCGGGCGCCCGCGCCCGTCGAGGGTGGTGCCGACCTTGGTGAGCGCCTTCACGACCGGTCTCCCGGCCGTCCCGCCGCAGCCGGCGCCTCGTCCGGCGGCCCCTGGCTGCCGTCGAAGCGCGGCTCCGTGGCGTCGGCCGGGGCGAAGGCCGCCTCGATCGCCGCGCCGTCGACCGCGTCCAGGGTGGCGGGCCGCCAGGCCGGCCGGTTGTCCTTGTCGATGATCACCGCCCGCACGCCCTCGTAGAAGTCGTGCCCGCTCATCAGCCACTCGGCCAGCCGGTATTCGGCGAGCATCGCCTCGGCGAAGCCGAGCGTGCCGCCCCGGCGCATCAGTGCCAGGGCGATGGTCAGGCTGGTGGGCGAGCGGCCCCGCATCGTGGCCGCCGTCGCCTCGGCGAAGGCGGAGCCGTCCCGCGCCGCCGCGTCGAGGCGGGCGAGCACCTCCGCCACGGTCTCGGCGGAGAAGCAGGCATCGATCAGCGCCCGCTCGGCGACGAGGGGGCCGGTCTCCATCTCCGGCGCGTCGAGGCCGTCGAAGGCGCGGTCGATCGCCCCGCCCCCCGCCAGCCGGTCGATGAGGATCTCGAAATCGGCCGCCCGCGCCGCGTGGGTCGCGAGTCCCACGGCGAGCGCGTCGCCCGCGCCGATTCGGGCGCCCGTCAGCGCGAGGTAGCGCCCGGTGCAGCCGGGCAGGCGCGGCAGGGCGTAGGTCGTGCCGACATCGGGGAAGAAGCCGATGCCGGTCTCGGGCATGGCGAAGCTGTAGCTCTCGGCCGCCACCCGCACGTCGCCGTGCAGCGAGATGCCGACGCCCCCGCCCATCACGATGCCCTCGATCAGGGAGATGTAGGGTTTCGGAAAGCTCTTCACGGCGGCGTCGAGCCAGTATTCCCCGCGCCAGAACGCCGTCAGCTCGGCGCGGCGCCCGGCCTTCCCCAGGGCGTGGATCTGGCGGATGTCGCCGCCGGCGCAGAAGGCGCGCCCGCCCGAGCCGCGCAGGACGACCCGGCTGACCCGCGGGTCCCCGGCCCAGGCCCGGAGCTGGCGGTGCATCGCCTCCAACATCGGCAGGGTCAGGGCGTTGAGCGCCTTCGGCCGCCTCAGGGTGATCAGCCCGGCCTCTCCGCGGATCTCGAACACGATCTCGGGCTCGGACAACTCCGCCCGCCCGTCCGCCCGCCCGTCCTCACGCAAGGTCCCTTGCCCACCCGACATTCCGCGCTCCACCGCCGCGCTCCACTCCGCCCGACCGCCGCGGAGCGGATGCCCGCTGCCCGGCGACGCGATGCCCGCGGCACGGGCCGCGCGGGCCTCTTAGACGAAGTCCCGGGCGAGGCGTCAACGCGACGGGCTGGGGGATGACGAACCGGCGCGGCCGCGGGGCGGAGGGCTTCCTCCGGAAAAGTCTCGACGTCCGCGGGACATCGAGCCGCGACGGTTTCGAGCGGATCGTCCGCGCGTCGAGGGGATCCGACGGGAGGCCTTCTCGCCCGTCGCAGACACGCATCCGGAACCTCGTCCGTCCCCGGCCAAGCGTTTCTTCTAGGTTGTAATGACCCGTGCATTTGTTGTTGAGCCGCTCTTCCATCTTCTGCACGTTCGCGGGGCGGGGGCGGCGGTTTCCCGGCGAATCGCGGCAGCACGGACCGACGCCCGGGACGAGGCGGAAGGGATGGACGGTGCCTCGCTATTTCTTCGACATCCGCGAAGACGCCATCGTCATCGACGTGAAAGGCGTGGACCTGCCCGACCGCACCGCCGCGCGCGACGAGGCGCTGGCGCGGGGGGCGGCCTTCGCCGCCGATCCGCACAAGCTCGGCGGGGAGGGTGTCGTCGTCGTGACGGTGCGCGACGGACCCGAGCGGGTGGTGATGTGCCTGCGCCTCGTCTGCCAGATCGAGGATGTGGCGGACTGATCGAGGCGGGAGCCTGCCCTGCGGCAACGGCGCCTTTCGGGTCCGAATCCGGATATGCTAGGCGCATGTTCAAGGCCGCGCGTTCCGCGGCGCTCGTCCCGTCGCCCCTTCTCGCGGGGAAACCTCCGGCCGCCGGACGGTTTTTCCGAACGGTGTTCGGGGATGCGAGCCCGGAATGCTCCGCCCTTGGGCCATCGCCGATCGACCTGCCGTCGACCACGCTCTGACCCCATCGTCGTGACGCGCTCATTCCCGCCGGGCCGGCCTCCGGCTCGCGAGCGCTTCGGCGCCGTGTCCCGAAAGGTGGTTGCCGGCTTTCGGAACAGGACGATGCACCGTTAAAGACCGAGAGCAACCGGAGTCCTGAGGGCCATGTCAGACGCCACCCCGCGCCCGCTCGCCATCGAAACCGCGCGCGAAGCCGCTCCGGGCTCGGGGCCGCTGAGCCTGACCCAGCGCCCGCGCCGCAACCGCAAGGCGGACTGGTCGCGGCGCCTCGTGCGCGAGCATACCCTCACCGTCGATGACCTGATCTGGCCGCTCTTCGTGATCGAGGGCGAGGGGCGGCGCGAGCCGATCGCCTCCATGCCCGGCGTCGAGCGCCTGAGCGTGGACGAGGTCGTGCGCGAGGCCGAGCGCGCGGCGCGGCTCGGCATCCCGCTGGTCTCGTTCTTTCCCTATACCGAGCCGTCCCTGCGCGATCCGACCGGCTCCGAGGCGCTCAACCGCGAAAACCTCGTCTGCCGGGCGGTGCGGGCGGTGAAGCGGGCGGTCCCCGAGATCGGCGTGATGACGGATGTCGCGCTCGACCCCTATACCAGCCACGGCCATGACGGGCTGATCGAGGACGGCGCGATCCTCAACGACGAGACCGTGGCGGTGCTGGTCGAGCAGAGCCTGATCCAGGCCGAGGCCGGCACCGACATCATCGCCCCCTCCGACATGATGGACGGGCGCGTCGGCGCGATCCGCACCGGCCTCGACCGGGCGGGATTTCGCGATGTGCAGATCATGGCCTACGCCGCCAAGTATGCCAGCGCCTTCTACGGCCCGTTCCGCGACGCCATCGGCACCAAGGCCGCCCTGGTCGGCGACAAGCGCACCTACCAGATGGATCCCGGCAACGCGGCCGAGGCCCTGCGCGAGGTGGCCCTCGACCTCGCCGAGGGCGCCGATTCGGTGATGGTCAAGCCGGGGCTCCCCTATCTCGACATCATCACCCGGGTGAAGACGCAGTTCGGCGTGCCGACCTTCGCCTACCAAGTGTCGGGCGAGTACGCGATGATCGAGGCCGCCGCCCGCAACGGCTGGCTCGACGGCGAGCGCGCGATGACCGAGAGCCTGCTCGCCTTCAAGCGCGCCGGCGCCGACGGCGTCCTGACCTACTATGCCCCCCGCGTCGCCGAGCGTCTGCGCGCGGGCGCCTGAGCGGGGACGGCCGACGGGGTTGGGACGCGCGTGCGCCGGCTGGTTCCGGACGGCGGCCGTGCCGCGGTGTGGGTGGGCGCCCTCGCCCTCTGGCTCGCGGCCGGATCCGGCTGCGACACGGCGCTCGACGCGCGCCGGGCGACGCTCTGCCGCCGGGCGGTGCCGGCTTTGGCCCCGCCCGGCGCCGACATCGGCCTGCTGCGGGTCGGGCCGGGCGCGAGCCGCGGCAGCGTGCGGGTCGATTACCGCGTCACGGGCGGGAGCGGAAACCTGCCGAAGGCCGAGGCGACCCGGCCCCGCCACCTCGTCTGCCATTTCGGCGCGGGCGACGAGCTCACGGCGCTGACGACCGAGCAGGGGCCGGTGAACGGCGCCTCGCTCTACCTGCTCAGGCGCTACTATCTGGCGACGCCCGAGGCCGAGGCCGCCGATCCCGGACGCCGCTGAGAGGATCGCCCCCGCCCTGCTCGTGATCCCGCTCTCGATGCCACTCTTGGCAGCGCCGCACCCTCTCCCCACTTGACCGAAGGTGCACGCAACGGTCGAGGAAGCGGCGGCCATGACGGATTTTCAGCCCGGTTATCACCCCGGCTACACCAACACGGCGGGGATGCCGGGCCACGGCGGATTCCCCGTGCCCTACGTGCGGGCGAGCCTCGGCGGGCGCACGGTCGCCTACCTGCTCGACCTCGCCTTCATCTTCGTGTTCACCGCCGTTCTCGCCACCGCGATCGCGATCCTCGGCGTCCTCACCTTCGGCTTCGCCTGGGTGCTGTTCCCGATCCTCGGCATCAGCGGCATCCTCTACAGCGCGATCACGGTCGGCGGGCGCAAGCAGAGCACGCTCGGTATGCGCATGCTCGGCCTGCGGGTGGTGGCGCCGGAGAGCGGCCGGCCCGTCGATTTCCTGACGGCCGCGGTCCACGCGCTGCTGTTCTACGTGGCGGTCTCGACCTTCCTGCTCTGGTGCCTCGACGTCCTGTTCGGTCTCGTCCGCGCCGACCGGCGCCTTGGCCACGACCTGCTGCTCGGCCTCGCCGTCGTGCGCGACTGAGTGCCCCTCACGGAGCGTCCGCCCCGCCACCGCGGTCGAAGGACAGGCGGTCGGCGAGCAGGCGTTTCGTGAGGCAGGCCGATCCCTCCTTCGGGTGAGACATGGCGGCGGAAAGCCGCCGCCGGGGATGTTCAATCCCCCATCAATCCGGTTGAGCGTCGCCGCGATCCCGCTACACTGACGGTGGCCTCGGCGTCCGATGCCGCCGGCCCCGAGGGCGAGCCTTCCCAGCGTGACGAGCCATCCGCGCGATACACCGCAATTCTACCTCACGGCCCCCTCCCCCTGCCCCTACCTGCCGGGCCAGGAGGAGCGAAAGGTGTTCACCCATCTCGTCGGGCGCCGCGCCCGCGATCTCAACGAGATCCTGACGCAGGGCGGCTTCCGCCGCTCGCAGACGATCGCCTACCGACCGGCCTGCGAATCCTGCCGCGCCTGCGTCTCGGTGCGGGTCGTGGTGGAGGATTTCGCCATCACCGGCAGCCAGCGGCGCATCCTCCAGCGCAATGCCGGCCTGATCGGCACGCCGGAGCCGAACCGCCCGGCCTCGGAGCAGTACGCCCTGTTCCGCCGCTACCTCGACGCCCGCCACGGCGACGGCGGCATGGTCGACATGACCGTGCTCGACTACGCGATGATGATCGAGGACAGCCACGTCGACACCCATCTCGTGGTCTACCGCGAGCGCGGCCCCGACAGCGCGATCCACGGCCGCGGCGTCGGCGCCCCGGTCGCCGTCTGCCTCACCGACGTGCTCGCCGACGGCCTGTCGATGGTCTACTCGTTCTACGACCCCGAGCAGGCCAGCCGGTCGCTCGGCACCTACATGATCCTCGACCACATCCAGCGCGCCCGCGCGCTCGGCCTGCCGTATCTCTACCTCGGCTACTGGGTCGATGGCTCCCGCAAGATGGACTACAAGGCCAAGTTCCTGCCGCAGGAACGGCTGATGCCGCAGGGCTGGGTGCGGGTGGAGTAGCCGAGGTGGGGCGCTCCCCGACAACGGCCCGCACCTGAGAGCGATGGACGTTCCGCTCCATACGGTCGCCGAGACCGATGCGTATCTTGCCCGGTGCAGGAGCCTGAATCTCACGGCGTCGGAGCGCGCGGCCATCGTCGATCAGATCGCTGCCGATCCGGCGGCCGGTGACGTGGTTCGCGGCTCCGGCGGTGTCCGCAAGGTGCGTTACGGCGGTTCTGGCGGCTACCGTATCATGGTCGCGTATCTCGGAGCCGACGTTCCGGTCTACCTGCTGTCGATCCTGTCGAAGGGGCAGCAGGCGAACTTCACGGCAAAGCAGATCGCAACGATGTATGATCTGACGAAAGCGCTCATGCACCGGTGGAGCGAGCGGCGAAAGCAAGGGAGCGGATCGTGAAGGATGTGACGGACGATGTCTTTGCCGATATCGTCTCGGGGCTGGAGCAGGCGGCTGCTCATGCTCGCGGCGAAGCCGATCTGCAACTGACGGTGCCCGACTCCGTCAGCGTGGATGTCGTCGCCATCCGCAAGCGGACGGGCAAGAGCCAACCAGCCTTCGCGAGAAGCATCGGCGTGCCGGTCGGGACACTGCGTCAGTGGGAGGCGCACAGACGGCAACCCCGCGGTGCAGCCCTCGTGCTCCTGGCTCTCCTGGAGAAGAATCCGCGCCTGGTGGAAGAGACGCTGTCTCGCGGCTGAGCTATCCCCGCTTCACCACCTTCGCCGGGTTCCCCACCACCACCGCGTTCGGCGGCACGTCGCGGGTCACCACCGCACCCGCGCCGATCACCGCCCCGTCGCCGACCGTGATGCCGGGGAGCAGGATCGCGCCGCCGCCGATCCAGACGTCGTCGCCGATGGCGACGGGCCGGGCCGATTCCCAGAAGGCGGCGCGGCTGGCGCGGTCGAGGGGATGCTCGGCGGTGTAGATCTGCACCGCCGGGGCGATCTGCGCCCGGTGGCCGATGGTGATCGGGGCGCAGTCGAGGAAGACGCAGTTGAAGTTGCAGAAGAAGTCGTCGCCGACGCGGATGTTGGAGCCGTAATCGCAGGCGAAGCCGGGGCAGATCGTCGGGTTGCGCCCGGCCGCGCCGAGAAGTTCGCGGATCACCGTCTCGCGGCCGGCCGCGTCCTCGGGTTCCATGGCGTTGAGCCGCAGAAGCCGCCGCTTGGCGGCGTTGCGAAGTTGGACCAGTTCCGGATCGTCGCCGCGATAGGTCTTTCCGGCGAGCATCAGCTCGCGCGCGGTCTCGGCCATGGGAGCTCTCCTCGGGAAGAGTCTCTGGAAAAGATCAGCCGCGGCTGGTGCGGAAGGTGTCGCAGGACTTGGTCTGGCCGCTCTTGTAGCCGGTCATGAACCAGCGCATCCGCTGCTCGGACGAGCCGTGGGTGAAGGAATCCGGCACGGCGTAGCCTTGCGACTTTTCCTGCAGCTTGTCGTCGCCGATGGCGCTCGCCGCGTTGAGCGCCTCCTGGATGTCGCTCTGGTCGAGCGAATTCCAGCGGTCGTTGGAGTTCTTGGCCCAGACGCCGGCGAGGCAGTCGGCCATCAGCTCGACCCGCACGGAGAGCTGGTTCGCCTCCGTCTTGCTGCCCGCGTTCTGCTGGCGGCTCTGCACCTTGCCGAGGATGCCGAGCACGTCCTGCACGTGGTGGCCGACCTCGTGGGCGATGACGTAGGCGTAGGCGAAGTCGCCCTTCACGCCGAACTTCGTCTGCATCTCCTTGAAGAAGCCGAGGTCGATATAGACCTTCTTGTCGAGCGGGCAGTAGAACGGCCCCATCGCCGCCTGCGCCATGCCGCAGCCCGAGCGGGTGCCGCCCTGGTAGAGCACCATCGTGGTCGGCTTGTACTGCCGCCCGGTCTGGTTCGGCAGGATTTCGTTCCAGACATCCTCGGTGTTGCCGAGGATCTTCGTGGCGAACTGGCCGGCGCGGTCGGTCGGGGCCTCGCGGCGTCGGGCCTGCGTCTCGGGATCGACCCGCTGCTCGCGCTGCTGCCCGCCGCCGGCCATCTGCTGGGCGCCGCCGAGCAGGATCGCCGGGTTGATGCCGGTGACCCAGGAGATCAGCAGCACGATGACGATCGTGCCGATGCCCAACCCGCCCATGCCGCCGCCGGGAAAGCCGCCGCCTCCGCCGCCCTCGCCGCGTCGGTCCTCGACGTTCTCAGAGGCGCGAAAATCGTCCCAGCGCATAGAGTCTCCCGCCGCCCCGCGTCTTGCCCGGCCTCATCGGGAGTCCGGGCCTGCTTCTAGAATGGCGAGGCGGAGGATACGGTTCCGCTTACGCCCGCCCCCGGCCTACTTGCCCGCGGCGCTCCCGTCGAGGGCGCTCTTCAACATCCGGAAGTCGCGCCAGGCGAGCCGCTTCTGCACCGGCTGGCGCAGCAGGTAGGCCGGGTGGAGGGTGGCGAGCGCCCGGATCTCGCGGCCGTCGCGCAGGCGATAGGGGTAGAAGCGCCCGCGCGCCTTGAGGATGCCGTCCTTGGTACCGGTCAGCGTCTGGGTCGCCGGCGCGCCGAGGCAGACGAGGATGTCGGGATCGGCGAGTTCGATCTGTCGCTCGACGAAGGGGCGGCAGATCGCGATTTCCTGCGGGGTCGGGTTGCGGTTGCCCGGCGGGCGCCAGGGCACGACGTTGGAGATGTAGGCGCTCGATCGGTCGAGGCCGATCGCCGCCATCATCCGGTCGAGGAGCTGGCCGGAGCGGCCCATGAACGGCTTGCCGATCCGGTCCTCGTCGGCACCGGGCGCCTCGCCGACGAACATCACCCGCGCCTGCGGATTGCCGTCGGCGAAGACGAGGTTTTTCGCGGTGAAGCGCAGGCCGCAGCCCTCGAAGCCGCGCAGCAGCGCTTCGAGATCCTCGAGCGTGTCCATCTGCGCGGCGCGCGCCCGGGCGTCGTCCGCCGCCTCGCCGGGCTTGGCGCCGGCCGCATTGCCGTAGGTGCGGGGAGGCTCGCGCGGCGGCGGGTCGCGGCTCGGCAGCTCGCGCCGCATCTCGAGGGACGCGCCCTCGCCGGACGGGGCGTCCCGCGGCGGCGCGCGGCGCGGGGCCGGCTCGGCCCGCGGGGCGGCGGGCGCCTGAGCGGTCTCGGCCTCGGCGAAACGGTCGTGGGGCCGCTCGTCCAGCGCCGCGTCGACGCCGGCCTCGACGTGGAAGTCGAGGTAGGAGATCAGGTCGCCCCTGGCGTCGGGATCCGCGTGGTTCGCAGTCATCGGTTCCATGTGGCGTGCGGGCGGCCTGTGGACAACGCCCGGCGCGGCAACGCGGATCGTCGCACGGGTGCGGCCTGCGCTGCCCTCTGCGCAAGACCCTGCGCAAGACCCTGCGATCGCCTGCCGCTACCCGAACGGCCTTGCCTTCCTACCTTGGAATCACTTGAGAGACATCTTGACAATAGATAGGGCCGAAACGGCGTGACACGGCGCCCGAACGAACGGCCGCAGGAGGAATGAGGATGGCGCTGCCCGAACGCGAAGGCATGGATTTCGACGTGGTGGTCGTCGGCGCGGGCCCCGCCGGCCTCGCCGCCGCGATCCGCCTCAAGCAGCTCTCCGCGGAGAAGGGCGAGGAGATCTCGGTCGTCGTGGTGGAGAAGGGCGGCGAGGTCGGCGCGCACATCCTCTCCGGGGCGGTGGTCGATCCGATCGGCCTCGACACCCTGCTCCCCGACTGGCGCGAGGATCCCGAGCGTCCGCTCAAGACCGCGGTGGAGCGCGACGAGTTCCTGTTCCTGACCAAGAACAGCGGCGTCAGCATGCCGAACCTGTTCTTCCCCAAGCTCCTGTCGAACCACGGCAATTTCGTCGGCTCGCTGTCGAACACGGTCAAGTGGCTCGGCGCCAGGGCGGAAGCGCTCGGCGTCGAGATCTATCCCGGCTTCCCGGCCTCCGAAGTGCTCTACGACGAGCGCGGCGCGGTGACCGGCATCGCTACGGGCGATCTCGGCATCTCCCGCACCGGCGAACCGCGGGACGACTTCACCCGCGGCATGGAGCTGCGGGCCAAGTACACGGTGTTCGGCGAGGGCGCGCGCGGCTCGCTCACCAAGACGCTGATCGATCGGTTCGGGCTCAACCGCGACAGCGATCATCAGAAGTACGGGCTCGGGGTGAAGGAGCTGTGGCAGCTCAGCCCCGAAAAATTCGAGCCGGGGCTGGTGCAGCACACCATGGGCTGGCCGCTGCCGAACAAGGCGGGCGGCGGCTCGTGGCTCTACCATTTCGACGACAACCTGCTCTCGGTCGGCTTCGTCACGCACCTCAACTACGAGAACCCGACCCTGTCGCCGTTCGAGGAGTTCCAGCGCTTCAAGACCCATCCGATGATCCGCGAGGTGTTCGAGGGCGCCAAGCGCATCGGCTACGGCGCGCGGGCCATCATGGAGGGCGGCTGGCAATCGGTGCCCAAGCTCGTCTTCCCCGGCGGCTGCCTCGTCGGCGATTCCGCCGGCTTCGTGAACGTGCCGCGCATCAAGGGCTCGCACAACGCGATCCTGTCGGGGGTTCAGGCGGCGGACGCGATCTTCGACGCGCTCGTCGCCGGCCGCCAGGGCGACGAGCTGACGGCCTACGAGGAGGGCTGGCGCGACAGCCCGATCGGGCGCGACCTCAAGCCGGTGCGCAACGTCAAGCCGCTCTGGTCGAAATACGGCACGCTGGTCGGCGTCGGCCTCGGCGGCCTCGACATGTGGATGAATGCGCTCGCCGACGCCTCGCTGTTCGGCACGCTGGGCCACGGCAAGCCGGACCATGCCTGCCTCAAGCCGCTCTCGGAGGTGACGCCGATCGTCTACCCCAAGCCCGACGGCAAGCTGACCTTCGACCGGCTCTCCTCGGTCTACCTCTCGAACACCAACCACGAGGAGGACCAGCCGCCCCATCTCAAGGTGAAGGATATGGGGCTGCAGAAGACCTCGGAGCACGACGTCTACGGCGGTCCGTCCGGCCGCTACTGCCCGGCGGGCGTCTACGAGTGGGTGGAGGACAAGTCCGCCAGCGACGGCGTGCGCTTCCAGATCAACGCGCAGAACTGCGTCCACTGCAAGACCTGCGATATCAAGGACCCGAACCAGAACATCAACTGGGTCACCCCGGAGGGGCCGGGCGGGCCGAACTACACGAACCTGTAAGTCTGCACGCCGTCATCGCGAGGCGGAGCCGACGCGATCCAGGGCGCGCCGTATCCGGACACGTCGCGCCGCTGGATCGCTTCGCATTCGCTCGCGATGACGATCGGGCTCAGCCCTTTCCGAAAAGCTCCCGCCACGCCGGCAGATCCAGGCACGGCAGCCGGGTCGCGGCGTGGACGCCGATGGCGACCGCCCGCGCCAGGGTCTCGGCCGCCGCCGCGCCGAGGCGGGCGAGGTCGGCCACCTCGTCCCCGAGCGGCACCGCGCCGGTGGCGACCGCGAACACCACGTCGCCGTCGAGCGGCGTGTGCGCCGGGTGGATCGCCCGGGCGAGGCCGTCCTGCGCGGCGATGGCGAGGCGCTTGGCCTGCGCCTTGGTCAGCGCCGCGTCGGTGGCGACGACGGCGAGCGTCGTGTTGGCGCCGGGCACGGGCTCGCGCGGCCACGACAGGCCGTCGTCTGGCATCCGCGGCGGCAGGCCGAGTCCGCCGAACTCGCCGTCCCGCTCGAACGGCGCCGCCCAGAAATGCGGCCCTCGCCCCATCGTCACCCGGCCGAAGGCGTTGACCGCCACCAGGGCGCCGATCTGCGCGGGCAGGCCCGGCACGGCGCTCGAGGCCGAGCCGAGGCCGCCCTTCAGGTTGGCGGTGCGCGCGCCGTATCCGGCGCCGACGGAGCCGAGGGCGAAGGCGCCGGCCTCGGCGCTCCCGGCCGCCGCGTAGCCGAGGTCGCGATAGGGCGGGAACCGGCCCCAGGCCTTGTCGCCGCCGTTGAGGAGGTCGAACAGGATCGCGCCGGGCACGATCGGCACCCGCACGTCGCCGATCGCGAAGCCCCGCCCTGCCTCCCGGAGATGGGCGACCACGCCCGCCGCCGCGTCGAGCCCGAAGGCCGAGCCGCCCGACAGCACGAGGGCGTCGACCGCCTGGACGGTCGAGGCCGGATCGAGCAGGTCGGTCTCGCGGGTGCCGGGTCCGCCGCCGCGCACGTCCACCGCGCAGGCGAAGGGTTTCTCGAAGACGAGGGCGGTGACGCCGCTCGCGACCCGCGCATCCGCGGCGTGGCCGACGCGGATCCCCGCGATGTCGGTGATGCGGTTGAGTCGGGTCATCGCCTCTCTCCTGCAAGGATGGCCGGCGACGCGGCGGGTGGTGCGGCGGGTGACGCGGAGACCAGCGCGGCGCGCCGTCGGCGCTCGTGGCGGATCGCGTCGATGGCGTAGAGCACCAGCGCCAGCCAGATCAGCCCGAACAGCACGATGCGGTCCGGCGTCAGGGTCTCGCCGTAGACCAGCGTGCTGAGCCCCATCAGGCAGGAGGGGGCGATGTACTGCATCAGCCCGAGGGTCGCGAGGGTCAGCCGCGTCGCCGCGGCAGCGAACCAGATCAGCGGCAGCGCCGTGGTCACGCCGGTGAGCGCCAGCAGCGCCCAGGTGCGGGCGTCGCCGGGCACCGGGGGCGCGGCGAGGGCAAGGTAGGCCAGGGCGGCGGGCAGGAGCAGGAAGGTCTCGGCGCAGAAGCCGACGGTGCCGTCGACGGCGACGACTTTGCGCACCAGCCCGTAGAGCGCGAAGGTGACCGCGAGGCCGAGCGAGAGCAGCGGCAGGCGCCCCGCCATCGCCACCGCGATCACCACGCCCAGCACCACGATGGCGACCGCGACGACCTGGACCGGGCGCAGGCGCTCGCCGAGGACGAGGGCGCCGAGCGCCACCGAGACCAGCGGGTTGATGAAGTAGCCGAGGCTCGCGTCGAGCATGTGCCCGCTCGACACCGCCACGAGGTAGAGCATCCAGTTGACCGCGATCAGCCCCGCCGAGACGAGGAGCAGGGCGTGGCGCGGCCGCAGCGGGAACGGGTTGGCGAGCCGCTTGCGCAGGAGCGCGATCAGGCCGACCACGAGCAGGGCCGACCACGCGATGCGCTGCGCCAGGATCGTTCCCGGCGGGATGCCGTCGAGCAGGCGGAAATGCACCGGGACGACGAGGCCCCAGCTCAGGTAGGCGGCGAGCGCGTAGATCAGGCCCACGATGATCCGGACGGCGGCGTGGCGGGGCGCCGCTTGTAGCCCGGATGGGCCGCGCGGTCAGCGCTTGCGGGCGGGGGCCGGAAACGTCTCGCCGCGCATGAGCGCGTTGAGGCGCTCGGTGTCGAAGCCGGTGAGCATGCGCTCCGTCTTGGTCTCGACCGCCGGTCCCTGCGTCACGGTGCCGGTCGTGACGGGATCGGACAGGACCGGGGCGGCCCGCGCGATCGTCGGAGCCGGCACCGCCGCGACCGCCCGATGCGCGATGCGGTCGGCACTCACGAGGACCACCGACAGCGTGCCGAAGGCGATGACCGTGCCGAAGGCGATGACGCGCAGGATGCTCACGATGGGGAACTCGGATACGCGGGATACGCGGGAGCGTGAACGGCGGCTCCCGGAAACAGGATGCGCCCGCTGTCGTTAACGAACCGGACGGGCAGGCCCCCGGCGGACCGGCCCTATTCAGGACAGCAGCCAGAGAATCGGCAGAGGATTCCGCCATGAACGAGCAGGCGACGGCGAGCGACAGCCCCTTCATCCAGGGCCGCAACGCCCGGCTCTACGGCAAGAGCATCGAGTCGTGCCCCTATCCGGAGGGCTCCCAGGACCGCGCGGCCTGGATCCAGGCCTACGAGGAGGCGGCGGCCGACGATCCGGCGGAGTAAGGCGCGACGCGAACCGCCTTGACGCTTCCGGCTTCGAAGGGCTGAAAGGGCTTCAACGCCCGCCCTCTCTCCCTTCGAGGCTGATGTCCAAGACCCCTCCCCGCGACCGCGGCCGCTTCGGCGCCGACACCCGCCTCGTGCTCGCCGGGCGCGACCCCGGCGCCCAGCACGGCTTCGTCAACACGCCGATCTATCGCGGCTCGACGGTCCTCTACCCGACCTACGACGACATCAAGCACCGGCGCGGGCGCTACAACTACGGCACGTCCGGCACGCCGACGATGGACGCGCTCTGCGAGGCCTGGAGCGAGATCGCGGGCGCCGCCGGCACGGTGCTCGCGCCGTCCGGCCTCTCGGCCCTGACGCTGGCGCTGATGTCCTGCGTGAGCGCGGGCGACCACCTCCTCGTCACCGATTCCGCCTACCGCCCGACCCGAATCTTCTGCGACGGGGTGCTGGCGCGCTACGGTGTCGCCGTCGAGTACTACGATCCGGTGATCGGGGCCGGGATCGCCGGGCTGATGCGCGACAAGACGCGGGCGGTGCTGGTGGAGGCGCCGGGCTCGCAGACCTTCGAGATGCAGGACGTGCCGGCCATCGCCGAGGCCATGCATGCCCGCGGCGGCACGGTGGTGATGGACAACACCTGGGCGACGCCGCTGCTGTTCCCGCCGCACGAGCGCGGCGTCGATCTCGCGGTGGAGGCCGGCACCAAGTATCTCAGCGGCGGCTCCGACCTGCTGCTCGGCCTCGTCTCGGCCAACGCGAAGCACTATCCGGCGCTCAAGCGCACCTACGAGCACTTCGCCCCCTGCCCCGGTCCCGAGGACATCTTTTTGGGGCTTCGCGGCCTGCGGACCATGGGCCTGCGCCTGCGCGAGCACGGCGCCCGCGGGCTCGCCATGGCCGAATGGTTCCAGGCCCGTCCCGAGGTGCTGCGGGTGCTGCATCCGGGATTGCCGGACGATCCCGGCCACGCGATCTGGAAGCGCGATTTTTCGGGTGCCTCGGGCCTGTTCGGCGTGATCCTCAAGCCCGTCTCGGAGGCGGGGCTCGCCGCCTTCCTCGACGGGCTCGAACTGTTCGGGATGGGCTTTTCCTGGGGCGGCTTCGAGAGCCTCGTCATCCCCTTCGACCCGACCGTCTACCGCACCGCCACCCGCTGGCAGCCGGGCGGCCCGGCGCTGCGCTTCCATATCGGGCTGGAGGATCCGGAGGATCTGAAGGCGGATCTGGAGGCGGGGTTCGCGCGGATGGTGGCGGCCTAGGCGGCGGTTCCGAAACGAGGCTTCCATCACGGGAAGATTGCTGGACAGCGGTGCAGGGGTTACAACTAGAGCGTGAAAATTGTCTACCGAATGGACGGGTCCGATGCTGCGCATATCCGCCCTGGCTTGGGTCCTCGCCGCGATGCTGATTTCTCCCACGCTCGTTTGGGCGGAGGATCGGGCACGGGTGGCTCAAACGCCGGACCAAGCGACATCCGCGGAGACGGTCAACGGGATCAGGACCGAGCGGCACGGTACCTCCGTCCTCAAGATCGACACGACGGGGAAAGGCGCCGTCCTCTGCATGCTCGGACTCTTGGAAGGGATTGAGAAGATCGGCTCCGAATGCCGCGCTGGTGAGGATCCGGAGTTTCAGCACGAAGTCCGCCGCTCGATCGAGAGGATCGACCAGTTCGTGGTCGAGAACAGCGTGCCCAGACTCACCTCAGAGCAGGTGACGGCGCAGCGTGCCGCCCGCGACCGGATGGTCGTCCCTCATGTCAGCCTATGCGGGAAGGATTCCGTGCTCATCTATCAAGCCCTGCGCGCGAGCGGCGCGGACAAGCTTCGTGCGAGCGTGACGGATCTTCTGTCGATTCCCCGCGAGCCGGTGATCAACCCCTGCCTGTGATCGCAGGACGCCCGGGAAAATAGCCGTCCCGAGCCGCCTCACGGCACCACCCACGTCCCCCTCCACCCCTCCTCTCCCCGAAAGAAAACCGCCCGCCGGTGCCCGCGCCGGTCGAGGTAGAGCAAATCCATCCGCGCGACGGTCAGCACCACCGCGCAGAAATTCCCGCGGCCGAGGCGCGCCTCCGGGTCCTCGTCCGGCAGGGCGTAGGCGTCGCCCGCCGCGAGCGCGGTGCCGGGGGCGGGGTCGATGCCGTAGCAGACCCGGCTCATCGCCAGCGCGGCGGCCCAGGCGGCGTCGGCGACCGCGTCGTCGCGGTGCAGGCGCGCCCGCCCTTCGAGGCGGAGCTGGAGCTTGGCGCGCCCGTCGTAGACGTGGAGGGCGGAAAGCCCGCTGTCGGCGATCTCCCGCGCCTTGTCCGAGCGGCGGTCGCAGTGGAAGCGCAAGGTGCCCGCCCCGGTCGCGGCGGCGCGCAGCACCACGGTGCGCAGCCGCGGTTGGCCCGCGGAATCGACGGTGGCCAGCGCGGGCGTATGGAAGGGGCTGTGCCGGTTCCCCACCCCCTCGGCGAGGCGGCGCCACGCTTCCGCGCGAAACCCGTCGAGGTCGTCGTAGAAGGAAGGCAGCGCGTCCACGAAAAGGACTCCCTCGGGTGTCATGCCCGCGTGTGATGCCGCCGTGCGGGAAGCCCGCCGGACGGCCGCCGGATGCTGGCGCGGCCGGTGCATCGGCGCAAGGCGCCGACGGTCCCGAACCGCGTCGGCGCCCGGCGCGATCAAACACCTTGGCACGGCCGACGGTTAGGGCCATTGCACGCCTCCGTGACGATCCCGGCACCGCTTCTGCATCCGGCGATGGCACGGCTGGCCGGCTACCGCATTGAACGCTCTCGAACACACGGTCTCGCTTCCATCTTGTCCCCGCACCGGCCCTCCTGTCCGAACCTCCCCCGTCCGCCCATCCCCCGATCCGTCCCGCGTCCCGGCGGGCGGCGGCCGCGCGGGGAACGGGCCGCGTGAGCGCCACCCCCTCCTTCCTCGCCGGCGGCGGCGAGGCCGGCGCGCTGATGCGCGGGCTCGACTGGGCGGCGACGCCGCTCGGGCCGGCGGAGGCGTGGCCGGTCGCACTCAAGACCCTGGTCGGCGTGATGCTCGGCTCGCAGCAGCCGATGCTGATCGTCTGGGGCGAGGCCCACGTCACGCTCTACAACGACGGCTACGCGCCGATGTGCGGCGCCCGCCATCCGCGCGCCCTGGGCCGCCCCTTCGACGAGGTCTGGCACGACATCTGGGACCAGGTGGAGCCGATCCTGTCGCGGGCCTATGCGGGCGAGGCCACGCATATGGACGACATCACCTTCACGATGCAACGCAACGGCTACCCGGAGGAGACCCACTTCGCCTTCGGCTACACGCCGGTGCGGATCGAGGACGGCACGGTGGCGGGCATGTTCTGCGCCTGTTCGGAGACCACCGCCGCGGTGCGGGCCGGCCGGCAGATGCAGGCCGAGCGCGAGCGCTTCGCGCGGCTGTTCGAGCAGTCGCCGAGCTTCGTCGCGGTGCTCGACGGGCCCGACCACGTCTTCGCCTTCGCCAACGCCGCCTATCGCGGGCTCGTGGCCCACCGCGACGTCCTCGGAAAGCCGGTGCGCGCGGCCCTGCCGGAGATCGAGGGCCAGGGCTTCTTCGAGCTGCTCGACGAGGTGTTCGCCACCGGCCGCACCCACACCGCGCACGGGGCGCCGGTGACGCTCCTGCGCGTCCCCGGCGGCGTGCCGGAGCGCCGCTTCCTCGATTTCGTCTACCAGCCGATGCGGGACGCGGGCGGGACGATCACCGGCGTCTTCGTCGACGGCTCGGACGTGACCGAGCGGATCACCGGCAACGCGGCGCTCGCCGAGAGCGAGGCGCGCTTCCGCACCATGGCGGACGACGCGCCCGTGATGATGTGGGTCACCGATCCCGACGGCGCCTGCCACTACCTCAACCGGCGCTGGTACGAGTTCACCGGCCAGACCGAGGGGCAGGCGCTCGGCCTCGGCTGGCTCGACGCCGTCCACCCGGACGACCGCGGCTGGTCGGGCGAGACCTTCCTGAGGGCGAATGCCCGGCGCGAGGGCTTCCGCCTCGAATACCGCCTGCGGCGGGCCGACGGCGTCTATCGCTGGGCGATCGATACCGCGAGCCCGCGATTCGCCGCCGACGGGAGCTACATGGGCTATATCGGCTCGGTGGTCGATATCGAGGAGCGCCGCGCCGCCGAGCTGGCGCTCGCCGAGAGCGAGGAGCGCCTGCGCGTCGCGGTGGAGAACGCCGAGGTCGGCTTCTGGGACGTCGATCCGGTCGCCCGCACCCTGTTCTGGCCGGCGCGGGTCAAGGCGATGTTCGGCATCTCGCCCGACGTGCCGGTCTCGATGGACGACTTCTACGCCGGGCTCCACCCGGAGGACAGGCCGAAGACGAGCGCCGCCTACGCCGCCGCGGCCGACCCGGACCGGCGCGCGCTCTACGATGTCGAGTACCGCACCGTCGGCAAGGAGGACGGCCTCGTCCGCTGGGTCGCGGCCAAGGGGCGCGGCGTGTTCGACGCGGACGGCCGCTGCCTGCGTGTGCTGGGCACCGCCATCGACATCACCGCGCGCAAAGCGACCGAGGAGCGCCTCCTCGAGACCACCCGCCGCCTCGACGCGGTGCTCGACAACGCGACGCAGGCCATCTTCATGATGGATGAGCGCCAGCACTGCGCCTACATGAACCGCGCCGCCGAGCGGCTGACCGGCTACACCCTAGAGGAGACCCGGGGACAGGCGCTCCACGACGTCGTCCACCACACCCGGCCCGACGGGAGCCCCTACCCGCTCCACGAATGCCCGATCGATCAGGCGTTCCCCGAGAACAACCAGGAGCAGGGCCAGGAGATCTTCGTCCACCGCGACGGCTCGTTCTACCCCGTGGCCTTCACCGCGAGCCCGATCCGCGACGAGGCCGGCGCGCCGATCGGCACGGTGATCGAGGCGCGCAACATCGAGGGCGAGCTGCGGGCCAAGGCGCAGCTGGAGGCGTTCAACGCGAGCCTGGAGCAGCAGGTCGCGGCCCGCACCGCCGAGCTGATGCGCACCGAGGAGGCCCTGCGCCAGTCGCAGAAGATGGAGGCGGTGGGCCAGCTCACCGGCGGGCTCGCCCACGACTTCAACAACCTGCTCACCGGCATCACCGGCTCGCTCGAATTGCTCCAGACCCGCCTCGCCCAGGGGCGGCTCACTGAGATCGACCGCTACGTCAACGCGGCGCAGGGCGCCGCCAAGCGCGCGGCGGCGCTGACCCACCGCCTGCTCGCCTTCTCCCGCCGCCAGACCCTCGACCCCAAGCCCACCGACGTGAACCGGCTGGTGATGGGCATGGAGGAGCTGATCCGCCGCACCATCGGCCCGTCCATCACCCTGGAGGTGGTGGCCGCGGGCGGGCTGTGGTCGGTGCTGGTCGATCCGAGCCAGCTCGAGAACGCGCTCCTGAACCTCTGCATCAACGCCCGCGACGCCATGCCGGATGGCGGCCGCATCACCATCGAGACCGCCAACAAGTGGCTCGACGACCGCGGCGGGCGCGAGCGCGACCTCGATCCCGGCCAGTACCTGTCGCTCTGCGTGACCGATACCGGCACCGGCATGAGCCCGGACGTCATCGCCAAGGCGTTCGACCCGTTCTTCACCACGAAGCCGATCGGCCAGGGCACGGGGCTCGGGCTGTCGATGATCTACGGCTTCGTGCGCCAGTCAGGCGGGCAGGTGCGGATCTACTCGGAGGTCGGCCAGGGTACGACGATGTGCCTCTACCTGCCGCGCCACTACGGCGCGGCGGAAGAGCCGGACGCGGCTCCCGACCTCGCCACCGCGCCCCGCGCCGAGCAGGGCGAGACGGTGCTGATCGTCGACGACGAGCCGACGGTGCGGATGCTGGTGACGGAAGTGCTGGAGGATCTCGGCTACACCGCGATCGAGGCCGCCGACGGCCCGTCCGGCCTCAAGGTGCTGCAATCGGACGTGCGCATCGACCTTCTGGTCACCGATGTCGGCCTGCCCGGCGGCATGAACGGCCGGCAGGTGGCGGATGCAGGCCGCGTGATGCGGCCGGAGCTGAAGGTGCTGTTCATCACCGGCTACGCCGAGAACGCGGCGGTGGGCAACGGCCACCTCGAGCCCGGCATGCAGGTCATCACCAAGCCCTTCGTGATGGAGGTGCTGGCCGCGCGCATCAAGGAGATGATCAACGCGCGGTGAGGGGCCAAGCCTCCGAGATTCCGAGCGGATCGACGACGCGCATCCCCTCTCCCCGCACGCGGGGAGAGGGCTTTGCCGACCTTGTCGTCGGCAAAGCGAGGCGGCAGCCGGAGGTGAGGGGGCTCGACCGGAGGAGCCTCTTCCTGAGCCGCCCCCTCACCCTCGCTCTGGCTTCGCCTCCGCTCCCGGCCTGCACGACAGGATGCAGGCCGGCCTCTCCCCGCACAGCGGGGAGAGGGGAACCCGACTGGAACCCGAGATCAGAACCGCGCCGGGTCGAGCTCGAAGGTCGGCGGCAGCGCCTCGAACCACTCGCTGTAATAGGGATCCTTCGGGATGGCTTCCGCCCAGCGCGCGCGGAAGCGGGCCTGCTCGTCCGCCGCGACGGTGCGCGCCCGGTTGCGGCTCTCGTAGTGATAAAGTTCGACCTCGGCGCAGTAGACGCTGCGCAGGCCCCGCTCGCGCAGGCGCAGGCAGAGATCGACGTCGTTGTAGTTGACGGCGAAGTCCTCGTCGAAGCCGCCGATGGCTTCGAAATCGGCCCGCCGCACCATCACGCAGGCTCCCGTCACCGCGAGGTAGTTGCGGTTGCCGGCCGTGGAGAAGAAGTGGCCGGGGTCTTCCCGCGGGTAGGAGCGGCGGGGATGGTCGGGGGTCGCGTCGATCACCGTGACGCCGACATGCTGCAGCTCGCCGGTCTCGAACAGCAGCCTGGGGCCGACCGCCCCGACGCCGGGGATCTGCAGCAGCGCCAGCATCGCCTCGATCCAGTCGGGGCTGATCACCTCGATGTCGTCGTTGAGGAAGACGAGCACCTCCCCCGTCGCGGCCCGTGCCCCGAGATTCATCTTGGCGGCGACGTTGAAGACGGGCCGGTCCCAGGTAACGGAGCGGGCGCCGAACCGCTCCAGAGCCGCCCCGGTCGCCGGCCGCAGGTCACCGTTGTCGACCGCCACGATCTCGATCGCCTCGTAGGTGCTCCGCTCGCGGAGGCTCGCGAGGCAGGCGGCCAGGAGATCGACGGTGCGGCCGCGGACCGCGCTGTCGCGGCCGGCGGTGGGGATCACGATGGAGACCAGCGGGCGCCCGGCCAGGGGCCGGCGCAGGTGGAAGCTGCCGGCGAACGCCGTCGGGCGCACGACGTCGAGCCCGCCGGTTCGCCGCGCCCTGTCCTCCAGCGCCCGCACGGCGGCGGCGACCACGTAGCCCTTGTTGTCCATGGCCTGGGCCGTCGAGCCGGGGATCGCCCGCCAGTGATAGAGCACCTGGTCCACGTGGCGAACGCGGGTGACGTGCTCGGTGTAGCGCAGCACGAAGTCGTAATCCTGCGCGCCCTCACATTCGGGCCGGAACGCGCCGATCCGGGTCACGATGTCCCGCCGGTAGAGCGCCAGATGGGCCGTGTACATGCAGGCCTCCAGCGTCTCGGGCGACCAGTCCGGCTTGAAGAACGGCTCGTAGCGCTCGCCCGCAATCGTGATCTTGTCCTCGTCGGAGTAGAGGAAATCGGTCTGCGGATCCTCGTTCAGGGCGGCGACGAGGGCGAAGAGCGCGTGCGGCGGGATCGTGTCGTCGTGGTCGATCAGGGTGATCCAGTCGCCGGTCGCGAGCGCCAGGGCGTCGTTGCTCGCCCCGACGATGCCGCCGTTCGTCGTCCGCCGATGCAGCCGAACCCGCGGCTCCTCCGCCGCCAGGGCGTCGAGCATCGGCGCGACGTGGGGGGCGGTCGAGGCGTCGTCGCAGAGGCACAGCTCCCAATCGGGATAGGCTTGCGCGCGGATGCTGGCGAGCGCCGCCTCCAGATAGGGCCGGGGCGTGTTGTAGACCGGCATGACGATGGAGATGCGCGGCCGCACCCGAAACCCGTCGATCGCCGCCCGCATCGCCTCCGGCGACGGCAGGGCCGGGCGCTCGACCCGCTCGATCCAGGCGGCGTAGGAGGCCGCCGCAGGGCGCGGCCGGGCGCTGTCCCAGAAGGCCCGCCACAGGGCGGCGGGCGGGCGGCTCAGGGCGAGGCGCGCGAGACGCCCGAGCAGGGCTCGGCCTCCCCTCTCCTCCTCCGGCAGCCGGGCCAGGAGCCGGCGGGCGACGGCGAGCGCGGCGGCGGGGCCGCGCAGGGGCTCCAGCGTCGCCCGCGCGAGGCGGAACCGCCCGCTGGCGGCGAGCGGATCGAGGCGAAGGCCCCGCACCCGGCGCGGCAGGCGCACGAGGTCGTCGATCCCGCCGTCCTCCCGCATCTCGAGGCGAACCGCCTCGTCCTCGCGAAAGCCCGAGCCGTCATCGACGTAGAGGAGCGGCACCGGCTTTGTCGCGCCGAGCCCCTCGAGGTCGGCCCGGATGCGCACCCAGCCCGCGGAGAGCCGGAGCGGGAACAGCCGCCCGCCGCGGGGATGGGTGAGGCGGAATTGCGGGTCGGAGCCGGTGGAGCGCCAGACGCCCTCCCCCTCCGGCTCGACCTGTCCCTTCGGTTCGATGCGGCACGCGATCATGGGGACAGGCGTTAGAGCGCATTTCGCCGAAGTGGCAACCGGTTCGTCATCGGAATGCGCGTCGGAACAAAGGTCTAGAGCATCGTCCCGAAAGGTGGTTGCCGGCTTTCGGGACGATGCTCTACAGCCACCGGCCCGATGCCGTCAGGGCGGATTGGGCGCTAGCGCGGCGCGCGGTGAACCGCGAGCCAGATCGTCGGATTCTGCGTGCGCTCGACGCGATGCCGGCGATGGGCCGGGATCAGTAGGTGGTCGCCCTCGGCGAGGCGCCGCGGCGCGCTCTCGTCGGCGAAGCGCAGTTCGGCGCTGCCTCGAAGCACCGCGACCCACTCGTCCTCGTCCTGATCGTACCAGAAGCCCGGCGGGCTCGCCTGCCCCGTCGAGACGATGCGCTCGATCCGCAGGCCGGGGGCGGCGAGCAGCGTCTCGAAGAGTTCCTCATCCGCGTGCGCCGGCAGGCCGGCGAACAGGTTGGGACAGGCGGTCATGTCGAGGTCTCTCCCGGTCGAGGGGCGCCGCCGGAGCCGGCCGGACACCGCGCGGCGCGTCCGGCGTTGAATCGGGGAAGGCGGCGCGCCCCGCGCCGCCGCAGCTTGCGACGGATCGATGCCCGAGACCAAACCCGCGCCGCCCCCGCCGGCCACCGAGGATGCCGGCCTGCCGACGCCGCCGAGCCCCGGCCGCCTGCCGCCGCCGAATCTGCCCCCCGCGCCGCCCGCCGACGAATCGTCCGACGATGAGGCGGACGGCGCCGGCACGGAGTGAGGCGGTGCCGGACCGTGCCGAGGCCCGTGCCCGGATGGTCGAGACGCACCTCGTCGCCCGCGGCCTGCGCGACGCCGCGGTCCTCGAAGCGATGGGCGCCGTGCCGCGGGAGGCCTTCGTGCCGGCCGACCTCGCGGCGGCGGCCTACGGCGACGGGCCGCTGCCGATCGGCGCGGGCCAGACGATCTCCCAGCCCTACATCGTCGCCCTGATGATCGAGGCGCTGGCCCTGCGGCCCGGCGACCGGGTGCTGGAAGTCGGCGCCGGCTGCGGCTACGCGGCGGCGGTGCTGGCCCGGATGGGGGCGCAGGTCTTCGCCATCGAGCGCCACGCCGCCCTGGGCGAGGCCGCGGGCGCCCGCCTCGCCGCGCTCGGCTTCGGCTCGGTGCATCTGCGCGTCGGCGACGGACAGGCGGGCTGGCCCGAGGCGGCGCCCTTCGATGCGATCCTCGTCTCGGCGGCGGGCCCGGACGTGCCGCCGGCGCTGAAGGACCAGCTTCGCGACGGCGGCCGCCTCGTCATCCCGGTCGGGCCGCCCGGTGGGCAGACGCTGCTGCGCCTGACCCGGCGCGGGCCGGACCGGTTCGAGAGGACCGATCTCGGCCCGGTCTCGTTCGTGCCGCTGCTGCGGGGCGTGGGGACGGTGGAAGCGGGGTGAGGAGGCGTGGAAGGGCTCAGGGATCGTCGCGACGCCGCGCTCGATCGCTCAACGCCCGTGCGAGGCTTCGTCCGCGGTCCCCTCTGCCGCCGTCGCGGAGGTGAGCCTCAGCCGCGGTTCCATCCTGTCGTGCAGAACTCTGAGGATCACGACCTCGCGCTCGCCCCCATCGCATTCGTGATCGTGAAGTACGGGACGTGTTGAGTGAGCCTCCGGTTGCCGCCTCGGATCCGGCAGGTGCGTGGATTGGATAGCGGATCGCAAAAAATTTCGAGCAAAGCCGGAACCCGGTTCGCTTGACCACGTTTACGCGCGTGCGAGGCCCGAACGGGCTCGCATGGTGGGCGCCGGACGTCAGGTGTCCGGCGGCCCTCGTCATCACGTTGCTCCCAGGAGGATGTGGTCATGAGGACCTTCGATTTCGCTCCTCTCTATCGTTCCACCGTCGGCTTCGACCGCCTGTTCTCCCTGCTCGACCAGGCCGAGACCTCGGCCGCTTGGCCGCCCCACGACATCGAAAAGGTGTCCGAGGACGGCTACCGCATCACCATGGCGGTCGCCGGCTTCGCGCCCGACGAGATCGAGCTGACCCAGCACGACACCGCGCTCCTCGTCGCGGGCCAGAAGAAAGCCCAGGAAGGCGAGCGTCAGTACCTGCACCGGGGCATCGCCGGCCGCACCTTCCGCCAGACCTTCAACCTCGCCCAGCACGTGCGGGTCACCGGCGCCAGCCTGGAGAACGGCCTGCTCACGGTCGAGCTGAAGCGCGAGGTGCCGGAGGCGCTCAAGCCGCGCCGGATCGCCATCGGCGGCAGCCAGGCCGCCGCCGGGCAGGACAACGCGCCGGTTCAGGGCGCGGACCGGTCCACGGGCCAATCCACGGGCCAATCCAAGGCCGCCTGACCCGACGCGCGACCCATAACACGAGCCGACATCCCCGGAGGCCCGCGCTTCCGGGGATCCCTTCCTTTTCGCACGCGAACCCCGTGCCTTCAGGGAGATGACCCGTGACGATGATGGAGACCTCTTTCGGCCATTCCGGCCCCGTGAACGCCGGACCCGTGAACCCGGCCGGCACCCCGGCCGCCTCGTTCGACGCGTGGCAGGCGCGCGTCGCCCCCGGCGACGTGTTCCGCCACCCGCGCGAGGTGCTGGCCCACCCGCTCCTGTCCCGCGCGGACAAGCGCGCGATCCTGGCGTCCTGGGCGTCCGACGCCTGCGCCCTGGAGAACGCCCCCGCGCTGCGCTGCCTCGCCGGCTTCAGGGCCGAGCCGGTGCCGCTCGATGCCGTCCTCGCCGCGCTCGGCACGCTCGACTGGGAGGCGCCCCCGGCGAAACCGGCCCAGCCGGGAGGCCGGCCCCTGCCCCGGCGCCCGCGGCGGCTCTCGAACCTGCACCGGTTCCTTCGCCGGCGCCGGGACGACGACGACGATCCGCCGCCCTGCCCGGCGGCGCGGATGCCACGTCCGCGGACGCCGCCGAGCGCCGCGGCCCTGGCTCTCGGCATTCCGGCCTAACTCCGGCGCCCGCTGGCGTGCCCGCAAGGGCGGAGCCTGCCGAACGCTTCCTCAAGCGCCTGTGACCTGCCGCGGACGACGCGTTCAGCGGCCGGATTTCAGCGCCGCGGCCTCGTCCTCGACGACGAGCCGCGGCGTCGGCGGGAACGTGACGCCGTCATAGACGTCCGCCATGCGGAGGGTGACCCCGATCTGCGGCAGGTCGATCTCCGCATCGAGACCCTCGATGGTTCTCGCCGACCACGACCCGTCCGTCCCCCTCCACCACAGCCGGACGATGGGTTGGTTCGGCTCGACGAACAGGATGGAGTCGAGGCCATCGACCGCCTTGTACTCGCCGAGCTTGTCGATCGCATCGAAATCGCGCGTGCTCGGCGACAGGACTTCGACGACGAGCCGTGGCCCTGCCGCCGTGAACGCACCGGGTTTGCGGTTCCCGCAATCGAGCCCGACATCCGGCCGCCGGATCTGGGAGGGGCCCGTCTGAACCGCGCCGTCGCCGGTGAACGGCCGACACCCGGAGCCGCGCGTCTGGTTCTTCAGTTCGGTGAGGATGTTGACGACGATGTCATCGTGCACGTTCTTGGCGCCGGCCATGAGCTGAGGCTGACCGCCGACCAGTTCGTACAGGTCGGACTGGCGTTCCTGCCAGGCGAAGAATTCCTCGATGGTCCAGCGACGCCGTGCCGACTCTGCCATGCCGGGCCTCTCCCGTCTGGGCCGACGCTACCGCACGCGGCCGGCCCGCGCCAAGTCGGAGCGGCCCGTCGGCTCGCGCCTCACCGCCGCCCGAACAGCCGCTCGATCTCGGCCAAGCCCAGCGTGACGAAGGTCGGGCGGCCGTGGTTGCACGAGCCGGAGAGCGGGGTCGCCTCCATCTCGCGCAGGAGCGCGTTCATCTCCTCGGGCTTGAGGCGGCGGCCGGCGCGGATCGAGCCGTGGCAGCTCATCCGCGAGAGGAGCGCGTCGAGGCGCCGGCTCACCGGGTCGGGATCGCCCTCGCCCGCCGGGCCGCCCTCCTCGACGCCGCTCGCGTCCAGCGCGTCGAGCACGTCGAGCACGAGCCCCTTCACCGAGCCGCCCGCGAGCGCCGCGGGCACCGCCCGCACCAGCACCGCGCCGGGGCCGAACGCCTCCAGGCTCAGGCCCAGCCGCTCCAGTTCGGGGGCGGCCTCGACGAGGCGGTCGGCCTCCTCGGGCGCCATCTCGACCACGTCGGGGATCAGGAGGCCCTGCCGCGCCACGCCGCCGCCGGCGCGCTCGCGCTTGAGCCGTTCGTAGACCAGACGCTCGTGGGCGGCGTGCTGATCGACCAGCACGATGCCGTCGCGGGTCTGGGCGAGGATGTAGGTCTCGTGGATCTGCGCGCGGGCGGCGCCGAGCGGATGGGTCTCGGCCTCCGGGATCGTCTCCGGCTCGGGCCGCAGGTCGGCGCCCGGCGGGGCGAGGCCGGCGGAGAACAGCGCCTGCGGCGTCTCGGCGAAGCCCGCGCGTGCCTCGTCGGCCGGACGCAGGGGGGCGCGGTAGCCCGCGGGCGCGGCCACCGAGGGGCCGGAGAACAGGCGGCTCGCCGGGCGGGGGCTCAGGGCGCTCGCGGCGGAGACGCCGGAATGCACGGCGAACCGGCCCGCGCCGGCCGCCATCGGCGGGGTGCTTCCCAGGCCGCCGAAGCCCGGGCTTCCGCCGCCCGCGCGCAGGGCGTCGAGGGCGGCCTGGGTGCCGGTGCTGGACGAGCGGGCGCCGGCCCGGCGCAGGGCGTCGTGGATCGCGCTGACGATGAGTGCGCGCACCAGCCCCGGCTCGCGGAAGCGCAACTCGGTCTTGGCCGGATGCACGTTCACGTCGACGAGGGCGGGATCGCAGGTGAGGGTGAGCGCGAGCACCGGGTGCCGGTCGGAGCTCATCGTGTCGGCGTAGGCTCCGCGCACGGCGCCGAGCAGCAGCCGGTCGCGCACCGGGCGCCCGTTGACGACGAAGTGGATGTGGCTCGCCGCCCCGCGATGGAAGGTCGGCAGGCCGACATGGCCCTGAAGCGCGAAACCCTCGCGGGCCATGTCGACGGGCACGGAATTGCCGGGAAAGTCCGGCCCGAGCACCGCCCCGAGCCGGCGCAGCAGCGCCGCCGGACCCGGCTCGCTCTCGGCGGGGAACACCGTCGGGCTGCCGCTCTCGGTCCGCAGCGTGAAGCGGATGCCCGGCTGCGCCACCGCGAGCCGGCGCAGGATCTCGGAGACGGCCGCCGTCTCGGCCCGGTCGGATTTGAGGAATTTCAGCCGGGCCGGGGTCGCGGCGAAGAGTTCGGTCACCTCGATGCGGGTGCCCCGCGTCGCGGGTGCCGGGCGCACCGGGCCCTTGGCGCCGGAATCGACCGTCAGGCTCACCCCCTCCCCGTCCGCGGTGCGCGAGGTGAGGGTGAGCCGCGAGACCGCCCCGATCGAGGGCAGCGCCTCGCCGCGGAAGCCCAGCGAGCCGATCCGGGTCAGGTCGCCGTCGGGCAGCTTCGAGGTGGCGTGGCGCTCCACCGCCAGCGCCAGATCCTCCGCCCCCATGCCGATGCCGTCGTCGACGACGCGGATCAGGCGGCGCCCGCCGCCCTCGATCGCCACCTCGATGCTGCGCGCGCCGGCATCGATGGCGTTCTCCACGAGCTCCTTGACGGCGGAAGCCGGCCGCTCGACCACCTCGCCCGCGGCGATGCGATCGACCAGGATCGGATCGAGGCGGCGGACGGCGGCGCGCGGCGGATCGCAGAAGTCGGGGGCGGCGGACATGGCTCGCGAAATATAGGAGGCTTGCCAACCGCCCGATAGGCGAAGGCCTGCGCTTGCGAACAACCCTTCCCCGCTCACCCTCATCCTGAGGTGCCCGCGTCGGCGGGCCTCGAAGGATGCTCTAGGAATCGCAGCGGCCGCCGGAGGACCCTTCGAGGCTCCGCTTCGCTCCGCACCTCAGGGTGAGGCATTGGGTGGGACGACGAGGCTCACCCCCGCGGCAGCATCCGGTCGCTGATGATGCGGCGCTGGATCTCGCTGGTGCCCTCGAAGATCGTGGTGAGGCGGGCGTCGCGCCAGTAGCGCTCGATCCGCCGCTCGGTGGTGTAGCCGTTGCCGCCGTGGAGCTGCATCGCCTGGTTCGTCACCCGCACCGCCATCTCGGTGGCGAGGAGCTTTACCGCCGCCGACTCGCTCTCGGCGGGCAGGCCCTCGTCGAGGAGGTGGGCGACCTGTTGCCAGTAGGCGCGGGCTTGGGCCACCTCCGCCGCCATGTCGGCCAGCGCGAAGCGCAGGGCCTGGAACTGGCCGATCGGCTGGCCGAACTGCTCGCGCTCCTGCAGGTAGGCGGTGCAATCCTCCACCGCGGCCCGCGCCACGCCGACCGCGCGGGCGGCGGTGTGGACGCGGGCAATGTTGAGGCCGCGCTGGACCGAGGCGAAGCCGCCGGAATCGGCGTCCGCCCCCTCGTCGCCGTAGAGGCCGGTGAGCCGGTCGCGCTCGGGCGCCCGCACGCCGTCGAGCCGAAGCTCGTAGGTGAGGAAGCCGTGATAGCCGATCTTGTCGATCACCGTGCCGGTCATCCCCTCGGGGAAGGTGCCGGGCTCCTTGACCACGAGGAAGGGTTCGAGCCCGGCGGAGCGCGGTTCGCCTGGCTCGGGGTCGCGCACGCGGGCCAGCACCTCGATGAAGTCGGCCCCCAGCGCGAAGCCGGCCCAGCGCTTGGTGCCGGTGAGCACCCATTCGTCGCCCTCGCGCACGGCGCGGGTCTGCACCCCGGCGAGATCCGAGCCGGCGGTGGGTTCCGACAGCGCGATCGAGCCGATCCATTCGCCCCTGGCGGATTTGGCGAGCAGCGCCCGGCGGCTCTCGTCGTCGAGGGTCTGGGTGCCGAGGCCCTGGCCGCGGGCGAGGATCGAGCCGGTGGAGAGCCAGGCGCGGGCGAGTTCCTCCGAGATCAGGCAGTACTCGAACACGCCGAGCCCCATCCCGCCATACTCGGCGGGGATGGTGATGCCGAACCAGCCCTTCTCGGCCATCGCGTCGATCAGCGAGCGGGGCATCTCGCCCTTCTGCGGATCGAGTTCGTCGGCGAGCGGCAGGATCACGTCGCGGGCGAAGTCGCGGGCCTCCTCCTGCAAGGCGACGCGTCTCTCCGTGCGCCAGGGCGAGAGCAGCTCCGGCGGGCGCGGCGCCTTGAAGTCCGATCGGCCCATGACTCCTCCCCGTAACGTGCGGTTGTTCGTCGGAGCCGAACGCTCAAGTTGGCAAAACGTTCGCGGTCCCGGCACTTTCCCCTCCCCACAAGAGGGAGGAGAGCCGCCGCTGCGACGCCGCTCTTGCGCTCGGTCGCGCCCGCCCCCAGAACGCCGCCCATGCTGCGCGTCAACGATCTCACCTACCGCATCGGCGAGCGGGTCATCCTCGATGCCGCGACCTTCGCGATCCCCGATCGCGCCCGGGTCGGGCTGGTCGGCCGCAACGGCGCGGGGAAGACCACCCTGTTCCGGGCGATTCTGGGCGAGTTGCCGATCGATGCCGGCGCGGTCTCGGTGCCGAAGGGCATGCGCATCGGCGCGGTGGCGCAGGAGGCGCCCGCCGGCCCCGAGACCCTGCACGCGGTGGTGCTCGCCGCCGACCTCGAGCGCACCCGGCTGATGCGGGAGGCCGAGACCGCCGACGGCCTGCGCCGGGCCGAGATCGAGACGCGGCTCGTCGATATCGGCGCCCACTCGGCCCCGGCCCGCGCCGCGGCGATCCTGCACGGGCTGGGCTTCGACGCGGCCGCCCAGGCGCGGCCCTGCTCGGACTTCTCCGGCGGCTGGCGGATGCGGGTGGCGCTCGCGGCGATCCTGTTCTCCGAGCCCGACCTGCTGCTGCTCGACGAGCCCACCAACTACCTCGACATCGAGGGCACGCTCTGGCTCTACGACTACCTCGAGAAATACCCGCGCACGGCGATCATCATCAGCCACGACCGGGAGCTGCTCGACACGAGCGTGGACCACATCCTCCACCTCGACCGCGGCAAGCTGACGATCTACCGCGGCGGCTTCACCAGCTTCTCGCGCCAGCTCTCCGAGAAGCGGGTGCTCCAGGCGAAGGCCAAGGCCAAGCAGGACGCCGAGCGGGCGCATCTCCAGAGCTTCATCGACCGGTTCAAGGCCAAGGCGACCAAGGCGCGCCAAGCCCAGTCGCGGATGAAGCGGCTCGCCAAGATGGAGCCGATCGCCGCCCTCCTCGAGGACGAGGCGCCGGTGATCCACCTGCCGAGCCCGGAAAAGCCGCTCTCGCCGCCAATCGTCGCCATGGAGCGGGTGCAGGCCGGCTACGGCGAGCGGGTCGTGCTCTCGGGGCTCAACCTCAGCCTCGCCCCCGACGACCGGGTGGCGCTGCTCGGGGCCAACGGCAACGGCAAGTCGACCTTCTGCAAGCTGATCGGCGGCCGGCTTCCGCCGCTGGCGGGGGAATTGAAGCGCTCCTCCAAGATGGAGGTCGCCTATTTCGCGCAGCACCAGCTCGACGAGCTGCGCCCGTCCGAGAGCGCGGTGGCCCATGTCCGCGACCGCATGCCCGACGCCCCCGAGGCCAAGGTGCGCTCGGCCGCGGCCCGCCTCGGCTTCCCGGCCTCGAAAGCCGACACGCCGGTGGAAAAGCTCTCCGGCGGCGAGAAGGCGCGGCTGCTGATGGGGCTCGCCGCCTTCGACGGGCCGCACCTCCTCATCCTCGACGAGCCGACCAACCACCTCGACATCGAGAGCCGCCAGGCCCTGGTCGAGGCGATCAACGACTACGAGGGCGCGGTGATCCTCGTCTCCCACGACCGCTTCCTGATCGAGGCCTGCGCCGACCGGCTCTGGATCGTCGGCAACGGCTCGGTGAAGACCTTCGACGGCGACATGGACGATTACCGCCGCCTCGTGCTGGCCGGCCCGGAGCGGGCGGAGTCTTCTGGCGATGGGACCGGCGGGCAGAGGGCCGAGGCGCGCCGCTCGGCGGTGGAGCGGCGGGCGGCGCTCGCCCCGTTGAAGAAGCGCCTCGACGGGATCGAGGCGCGCATGGCCAAGCTGTCGGGGGCGATCGCGAAGATCGACGCGGCGCTCGCCGACGGCACCGCCTTCCTCAAGGACGCGGCCAAGGCCGGCGACTTGGCCCGCATGCGCGCCGAGGCCGCCGAGGCGCTGGCCAAGGCCGAGGAGGAGTGGCTGGAGGTGAGCGGAGAGATCGAGGCGGCCTGAGGCCGAAGCGGGGCTGCCAGGGCCTGCGCTCAGGCTGGCTTCCGCGCGAGCGCCGGCCGCGGCCTCGCGGATGGCCGTCGCGTCGTCAACCGCCGGTCGTCGGACCCGGCAACGCCGGCCCGCGCCCCGCGTTGTCGGACGCGAAGTCGGAGCGGAGGAACCATGCGCGGCACGAGCCATCCCGTGACCCGTCGGAGCGGCAAGGCCCTCGCCCTGCTGCCGCTCGCCGCGGCCGGGGCCTGGATCGCCTGGAGCCATCTCGGGCTGAACCGGGCCGGCCCTCTGCCCCCGGCCCTGCCGGGGCGGCGCAGCACCCTGCGCACGCGGGCCGGCCGGGTGAACCTCTACGCGGCGGATGCGCAGGGCGGTCGGCCGCTCCTCCTGATCCACTCGATCAACGCGGCCGCCAACGCCTACGAGGTGAAGCCGCTCTACGAGCATTACCGGGGCAGCCGCCCGGTCTACGCGCTCGAACTGCCGGGCTTCGGCTTCTCGGAGCGGGCGGACCGGATCTACACGCCACGGCTGATGACCGACGCGATCCTCGACGCGGCGGCCGAGATCGCCGGCCGCCACGGCGGCGCGGCGCTCGACGCGATCGCGCTCTCGCTGCCGTGCGCCTATCTCGCCCGCGCCGCGCTGGAGCGGCCCGACCTGTTCGCGACGCTGGGGCTCATCAGCCCGACCGGCTTCGACGCCCGCCTTTCCGGGCGCGGGCCGAAGGACGCCCACCGCGGCAACCCGCTGGCACGCCAGCTCGCCGCCTTCCCGCTCTGGGGCCGCCCGCTCTTCGACGCGCTGGTGAGCCGGCCGAGCATGCGCTTCTTCCTGGAAAAGACCTGGGGCAGCCGCGCCATCGACGAGGGCCTGCTCGCCTACGACCAGCTCTCGGCCCACCAGCCGGGGGCCGAGCACGCGCCGTTCTCGTTCCTGGCGGGCTACCTGTTCCCCGACGACACCACGCGGGTCTACGAGGCGCAGACGCTGCCGGTCTTCATGGTGCACGGGGCGCGGGGCGATTTCGTCGATTACCGCCATGTCGGCGAGGTGGCGGGCCGCCCGAACTGGACGATCCGACGGCTCCCCACCGGCGCCTTCCCGCATTTCGAGGATCGCGCGGCGGTGACGGATGCCTACGACGCGTTTCTCGCTGTTCACGGAGCCCAGCCCACCGATCCGGTGACGTGAACGCCTCACGGCCGCTCGACCGCGCTACTCCCCGACCCACTTCTGTTGTAGACACGGGAAGGCGAGGCATGAGCGCCGCATGTGGCCACCCAGCTCCGTCTCGATCACGATCCGCGAGGTCGGACAGGCCGACACGGCGCTCATCGAGATCGAGACGCCGGCCGGACAAGTCCGAATCCTCTGCCGCTTGGAGTGGAGGGGCCGCACGCTCACCCTTCGCGAGGCGCACATCGAGGGACTTTCCAGAGGAGCTTTGGGCCGTGCCGGCCTGAACGCCATTGGGGCCGCGATCCGAACCGAGGCGGATGTCGATGCAGTTGTCGTTGAAGGCGCTCAGAGAACGACGGGAACAGGGCCTCAGCGCGGCCGAAGACCGCCTGCCTTCCGGTATCCCCGTTGAGGTCGTTCTCAGGGCCAGCGCTCCGATCGAGCGGCCCGTCGGCCTCGCCGAGGCTCTGACCGGCTTCGGCCTTCCGCTCGATGCGGCCCATACGGTGCTCAACCGCTTGGTGGAAGGAGAAGCCGTCCCGGTGACGCTGTATCTGACGCAGGGCGGCGAGCTGCCGTTCACGCTGTCGCGGTTCGGCCTCAGCATCGGTGGGGGCTCTGCCCCGGCGCCGCGCCTCGACACCATCCTGACCCGCGATCTGGTCGATTCGATCGAACGCTGGCGCCGGGCGCAACCGGCTCGTCCTTCGGCGGGCGAGGCGCTGGGCCAGATCGTCCGGACGTACATGGCCGAGCATGGCCGGGCGAGCGGCACGGACGAGGCATCGCCTCCGCGCCGCAGGTCCGAGAACTGAGGCACCGTCACGCCGACGCGCGGGCGGCTCCGCTCAGGCGCCCGACGACGGCGACACCGCCTCGATCCGGTAGCGCAGCCACACGGTGCCGTCGTCGAACGGCTCGCAGGCGGTGCGGGTGAGGCGGCGGCGCGCGCCCATGGACGCGTCCTCCCCGCCCTCGACGTCGAACAGGGCCGGCGTGCCGATCACGCCGTCGACGGCCGGCGCCAGCAGCAGGCTCAGTTCGTCCACGAGCCCCGCCTTCAGCATCGAGCCGTTGATGCGCCCGCCGCCCTCGACCAGCAGCCGCTCGATGCCGAACAGAGCCTTCAGCTTGGCCAGCGCCAGGGCGAAATCGACCTCCCGCTCGCCCGCCAGGATGTAGGACTGGCCCCCCGCCTTGAGCCGGCGCAGGCGGTCGTCCGAGGCTTGGCCGGTAGTGAGCACGATGACGTGATCGCCCTCGATGTCGTTGCGCGCGCCCCAATCCATCGCGCCGCGGGCGTCGAGCGCCACGGCGTAGCCGGGCGCGCCGGTGCGGGCGACGTGATCCTCGCGCGACACCGGCCCGTCCGGCGGCTCCGAGGCGAGCGGCTTCGCACTGTCGGCGTAGCCCTGCATGGTGATGCGTCCGCACATCCAGGCGTCGCCGCCGAGGCGCTTGTGGACCTCCTCGTAGTGGGAATCCGCGTCGATGGTGGTCCAGCGCCGGACCTTGATGCGCCCATCGACCGAGGTCGTCATGTGGCACAGGACGTAAGGGCGCTCCGCGGTGTCGGCCATGGGTTCCGGGTTCCTGCTCTCGATGATGGGGGCGGAACTAGACCGGCCGCCCGAGCGGGCCAGGGCGGACCGCCGCGGCGACGCGCCGCCGGCTTGGCCGGAGACGCCCGCGCCGGATAGGCTGACGTCGCGGGATCGGGAGGCGACGGTTCGGGAGGCGACACATGGCGACCTACACCGCGGATGTCCGCTGGGCGCTCGCCGCGGGCGAGGATTTTTTGGCCGGGCGCTACAGCCGCGGCCACACCGTGCGCTTCGACGGCGGCGTCGAACTCGCGGGCTCGGCCTCGCCGCACGTCGTCGGCAAGTGGGCGGTGGAGGCGGCGGTCGATCCCGAGGAGATGCTGGTGGCGGCGCTTTCCACCTGCCACATGCTGAGCTTCCTCCACGTCGCCCGGCTCGCCGGTTTTTCCGCCTGCGCCTACCGCGACCACGCCGAGGGCACGATGGCGGAGATCGCCCCCGGCCGGCAGGCGGTGACGCGGGTGGTGCTGCGCCCGCGTATCGAGTGGGCGGGCGAGAGCCCCGATGCGGAGCGGCTCGCCGCGCTCCACACGCAAGCCCACGAGACCTGCTTCATCGCCAATTCGGTGCGCACCGCGGTGACGATCGCCTGAGGCCGGTGCTTGGCGAAACCGGCCCTGCCGGTGCATGTCCTCGACGACGCCTTCCTTCGAGGATTGAGCATCGTCCCGAAAGGTGGTTGCCGGCTTTCGGAAAAAAGACGATGCAACATCAAAGACCTAGACCATCGTCCCGGATCCGATATCCGGGACGATGGTCTAGACGAGAGGACATTCGAATGACCGACCTGACGCTCGCCGCCGCCCAGACCCTCGTGGCAACCGCCCTGAAGACCGCCCGCGAGAGAAATCTCAAGCCGCTGGCGGTGGTCGTCTACGACGCCCGCGGCGCCCTCAAGTGCCTGGCCGCCGAGGACGGCACCTCCCTGCGCCGGGCGGACGTCGCCCGCGGCAAGGCCAACGGCGCGCTGGCGCTCGGCCTCGGCTCGCGGGCGATCGCCAAGCGGGCGGAGGAGCAGCCGCATTTCGTGGCCGCCGTGAGCCACCTCGTCGGCCCGGACGCCCTGGTGCCGGTGCCCGGCGGCGTGCTGATCCGGGACCATGACGGCCGCCTGCTCGGCGCGGTCGGCATCTCCGGCGACACCTCCGACAACGACGAGATCTGCGCGCTGGCCGGCATCGAGGCGGCCGGGCTCAAGGGGGAGACGGGGGCTTGAGAGGCTCTGGTGTCTCTTCGACGTGAACGCCGCAACCCCCCTCTCCCCGCCGGGCGGGGAGAGGCCGCCTTGCACCCTGTCGTGCAGGGCGGAAGCGAAGTCGGAGCGGGGGTGAGGGGGTATCCCCGGATGAGGTTCCTTCGGACACGCCCCCTCACCGTCGGCTGCCGCCTCGCCGCGCTCCCCGACGAGGGGGAGACGCGGCCCTCTCCCCGCGGGCGGGGAGAGGGGGGTGAATCGGCCGTCCGAGCGCGGCCCGTCCCATGACCCTCCCCAGGCGCACCGTCCTGCACGGCGGCGCGGCTTTGGCCGCCGGGCTCGCCCTGCCCGCCCCCGCGCGGGCGGCCTCCCCGGGCTACCGCCGGGGCAACGACGCCGACCCGGAGACGCTCGATCCGCACAAGACCTCGACGGTCGCCGAGGCGCATATCCTGCGCGACCTGTTCGAGGGGCTGCTGACCTACGACAACTACGGCGCCATCATCCCCGGCATGGCCGAGAGCTGGACCGTCTCCGACGACCGCCTCACCTACCGCTTCCGTCTCCGCCCCGACGGGCGCTGGTCGAACGGCGAGGCCGTGACGGCGGACGACTTCCTGTTCTCCCTGCGTCGCATCCTCGACCCGAAGACGGCGGCGAAATACGCCGAGGTGCTGTTCCCGATCCGCGGGGCCGCCGCCGTCAACGCGGGCGAGGCGCCGCCGGAGACCCTGGGGGCGGCGGCCCCCGATCCCGGCACCCTGGAGATCGCGCTCGCCGAGCCGGTGCCCTATCTCCTCGAACTCCTGACCCACCAGACCTCGCTGCCGGTCCACCGCCCCTCGCTGGAGCGCTGGGGCGACGCCTTCGCCAAACCCGGCAACCTCGTCTCGAACGGCCCCTACGCCCTGGTCGATTGGGTGCCGAACGACCGCATCACGCTGATCAAGAACGCGCATCACCGCGACGCCGCCCGGATCCCGATCGAGCGGGTCGATGTCGTCCCGACCCCCGACCTCGCCGCGGCGGTGCGGCGCTACGCGGGGCGTGAGATCGATTCCCTCTCCGATCTGCCCGCCGACCAGATCGCCTCGCTCAAGAGCCGGTTCGGCGCGCAGGTGCAGCTCGGGCCGGGGCTCGGCCTGCTCGCCATCGCCTTCAACCTGCGCAAGAAACCCTTCGACGACGCGCGGGTGCGCCGCGCCCTCTCGCTCGCCATCGACCGGGAGTTCCTCGCCGAGATCGTCTGGGGCCAGACCATGGCCCCGGCCTACTCGTTCTGCCCGCCGGGCCTCGACAACGCCCTGCCGCCCCCGCTCCTGCCGGGGCGCGACGACGGGCCGATCGACCGCGAGGAGGAGGCTTTGCGGCTGCTGGCGCAGGCCGGTTACGGGCCGGGCAATCCGGTCACCGTCGAGTACCGCTTCAACGTCACCGACAACAACCGCAACACCGCGATCGCGCTGGCGGATGCGTGGCGCGGCATCGGCGTCGTCACCCGCTTCGTCTCCACCGATGCCAAGACCCACTTCGCCTACCTGCGCGACGGCGGCGCCTTCGACCTCGCCCGGATGTCCTGGATCGCCGACTATTCCGACCCGCAGAATTTCTTGTTTCTGCTCCGCACCGGCAATGACGGCTTCAACGCAGGACGCTGGTCGAACGCGCGCTTCGACGGTCTGCTGACGCAAGCCGCAGGGGAGCGCGACGTGCAGGCCCGCGCGCGGATGCTGTTCGAGGCGGAAACCATCGTGCTCGACGAACTGCCCTGGGTGCCGCTGCTGCACTACCGCTCGAAGGCGCTCGTTTCGCCGCGCCTGCACGGGATGCACCCCAACATCCGCAACGTCGCCCCCACCCGCTACCTCCGGCTCGATCCGTGATCGCCCTCGTCGCCCGCCGGATCGCGCAGAGCCTGCCGACCCTGTTCCTGGTCGTGGCCGGCAGCTTCTTCCTGATCCGGCTGGCGCCCGGCGGCCCGTTCGACCTGGAGCGGCCGCTGCCGCCGGCGGCGATGGAGAACCTGCGCCGGGTCTACGGCCTCGACCAGCCGCTCATCGTGCAGTTCGGGCGCTACCTCCTGAGCCTGCTGCGGGGCGATCTCGGCCCCTCCTTCACCTTCCGCGACCTCACTGTCACCGACCTGTTCGCCCGCGGCCTGCCGGTCTCGGCGACGCTGGGCGGCCTCGCCCTCGTCCTCGCGCTGACCCTGGGGCTGGCACTGGGAAGCCTCGCCGCGTTCCATCGCGGCGGGGCCGCCGACCGGCTGGTGGGGCTCGCCGCCTCCCTCGGGCTCGCGGTGCCGAACTTCGTCACCGCGCCCCTGCTCCAGATCGTGTTCGGCCTCGGGCTGGCCTGGCTCCCCGTCGGCGGCTGGGCGGACGGGAATCCGCGCAACCTCGTCCTGCCCGTCCTCACGCTCGCCCTGCCCCACGCGGCGGGCATCGCCCGGCTCACCCGCGCCTCGCTCGGCGAGGTGCTGATCCAGCCGCATATCCGCACGCAGCGCGCCATGGGGCTCTCGCCCGCCCGCGTCGCCCGGCACGCCCTGCGCGGGGCGCTGCTCCCCGTGGTCGCGACGCTGGGGCCGCTGGCGGCGGGGCTGATGACCGGCTCGGTGGTGGTCGAGACCATCTTCGGCCTGCCCGGGATCGGCCGCTACTTCGTCGAGGGCGCGCTCAACCGCGACTACACCCTGGTGATGGGCACCGTGGTGCTGGTGGCGGTGCTGGTCATCGCCTTCAACCTGATCGCCGACCTTGTCGCCGCCGCCCTCGATCCGCGGGTGAGGCTCTCCGCATGAGCCTCGCGCTCGCCGGCCTCGCCCGCCGACGCCTCGCCCGCGACCGCCCGGCGCTCGCGGCGCTGGCGAGCCTCGTGCTGGTCGCGCTGGCCTGCCTGATCGGCCCGTTCCTGACCGGGCACGCGCCCGAGCGGATCTTTCCGGATTTCGTCCGGGTCGCCCCGAGCCTTTCCGCCCATCCGCGGCCCGACGAGGTGCGCCCGGCGCTCCAACGCCTCGCCTTCCGCATGCGGGTCGCGCTGGAGGATGTGACCCGGGAGGGCGACCGGGTGCGGCTGACCCTGTCGGCAGCAAAGCCGATCGACCTGCGCTCCCTCCGCCTGCTGCCCCGCTCCGGCCTGTTCGGCGAGCCCACGGTGCTGGAGCGGTCCGCGGACGGAAGCCGGCTCGTCATCGAGGTGCCGGTCCGAAAACTCACCTTCCTCCTCGGCACCGACGCGCTGGGGCGCGACCTCCTCACCCGCTGCCTCGTCGCGGGGCGGGTCTCCCTGCTGATCGGGCTCACCGCGGCGCTCGCCGCCCTGCTGATCGGCGTCGCCTACGGCGCGGTCTCCGGCATGGCCGGGGGAGCGGTCGATGCGCTGATGATGCGCCTCCTCGACATCCTCTACGCCCTGCCCTTCGTGTTCTTCGTCATCATGCTGCTGGTGTTCTTCCGCGCCGGGCTGTGGCTGGTGCTGGTCGCGGTGGCGGCGGTCGAGTGGCTCGACATGGCCCGCATCGTCCGCACTCAGACGCTCAGCCTGAAGGGGCGCGACTTCGTCCGCGCCGCCGCCGCCCTGGGGGCGGGGACGGGCACGATCCTCGTGCGCCACATCGTGCCGAACACGCTCGGGCCGATCATCGCGGCGGCGACCCTGCTGGTGCCGCGGGTGATCCTGCTGGAGAGCTTCCTGTCCTTCCTCGGCCTCGGCGTGCAGGAGCCCGCCACCTCCTGGGGCGTGCTGATCGCGGAAGGCGCCCGCGCGCTCGAATCCGCGCCGTGGATGCTCGCCGCGCCGGCCGGCTTCCTCGTCGTCACCCTGGTGGCGCTCAACCGGCTCGGCGACGGGCTCGGCGAGGCGCTCGATCCGCGTTTTCAGCGGGACTCGGCCGGCAGGTAGCCCTGGTAGACGATGCGCACCGTGCGCCGCTCGCCGGGCAGCTCCGACACGGGGATGGCCTTCGATCCGCGCAGGGCGGGTGCGGGCTCGACCGGAGCGGGCTCCGACGCGGCCGGTGCGGGCGGCGCCTTGGGGCGCAGGGCCCAGCGCTCGGCGCCGCCCGCGCTCGCCAGGGTGGAGACCGCGATGACGGCCCCCATGGAGGCGAGCCCGGCGGCAAGCGGGGGAAGCAGGATCCTGACGGTGCGGTGCGCGAAAAAAGTCATGGCGGGTGGCCCGGCGAATGGGGCCATTCCACAACCTGAAGCGTTTCCGAACGCCGATAAGCCCTGCCCGCCGGCCGCCGCCGGGTGGGACTTGCGAACACTTTTACCGAGTCAGGGTAAACGGAGGGGCAATGACGAGCCGAGCGGAAGGTCAGGCCGGGACTGCGCCCGAGCGCGTCGCGGCCGGCACGGTCATCGACACCGACATCTCCGCCCGGCTCGACCGCCTGCCCTTCGGCCGTTTCCACACCCTGGTCATCGTCGCGCTCGGCATCACCTGGGTGCTCGACGGGCTCGAAGTGACGCTGGCGGGCGCCCTGGTCGGGGCGCTGCGCAAGGAGCCGATGGCGTTCACCGAGTTCGACGTCGGCTTGGCGGCGAGTTCCTACCTCGTCGGCGCCGTCGTCGGCGCGGTCGGCTTCGGCTGGCTCACCGACCGGATCGGGCGCAAGAAGCTGTTCTTCATCACGCTCGCCCTCTACCTCATGGCCACCGCGGCCACGGGCCTGTCGTGGAATATCTGGAGCTTCTGCCTGTTCCGCTTCCTCACCGGAGCCGGCATCGGCGGCGAGTACACCGCGATCAACTCGACCATCCAGGAACTGATCCCGGCCCGCGTGCGCGGCTGGACCGACCTCGTCATCAACGGCTCGTTCTGGATCGGCGCGGCGCTCGGCTCCTTCCTGTCGATCGCGCTGCTGCGCCCGGAATGGATCGACCCGGCCTGGGGCTGGCGCATCGCCTTCTTCGTCGGCGGCGGCATCGGCCTCGTCATCCTGCTCCTGCGCACCTGGATCCCCGAGAGCCCGCGCTGGCTCGTCACCCACGGCTACGCCGCGGAGGCCGACCGGGTGGTGACGGGCATCGAGAAGCGCTTCACCGACGATGGGATAACCCTGCCCCCGCCGGACGCGTCGCGGCGCCTCAAGCTCAAGGTCCGCAGCCACACGCCGCTCTCCGAGGTGGCGCAGGCGATGTTCGTCACGAGCCGCCGCCAGACCATGGTCGGGCTGGCGCTGATGATCTCGCAGGCCTTCTTCTACAACGCCCTGTTCTTCACCTACGCGCTGGTGCTGGAGCGCTTCTACGACGTGCCGGGCGGCGACGTCGGCTGGTACCTGCTGCCCTTCGCCCTCGGGTCGTTCCTCGGTCCGCTGGTGCTGGGGCGGCTGTTCGACACCGTGGGCCGGCGCCCGATGATCGGCTTCACCTACGGTATCTCGGCGGTGCTGCTCGCCGTCGTCGGCTTCGTCTTCCGCGCCGACCTGCTCGGTCCCGTGGGCCAGACCGCGGCCTGGATGGGGGTGTTCTTCTTCGCCTCGGCCGCCGCGAGCTCCGCCTACCTGACGGTCGCGGAGACGTTTCCCCTGGAGATCCGGGCGCTGGCGATCGCGGCCTTCTACGCCATCGGCACCGGCATCGGCGGCGTCTCGGGCCCGCTCCTGTTCGGCACCCTGGTCGAGACCGGCTCCCGCGACCTCGTGCTGGTCGGCTACCTCATCGGCGCCGGCCTGATGGCGGTGGCGGCGGTCGTCGGCTGGATCTGGGGCACGGCGGCCGAGGGCAAGTCCCTGGAGGACGTGTCGAAGCCGCTGGCCTCGGCGTAAGACTCGATTCTTTGGAGCCGCTTCCCGTCATCCCAGGGCCGCGCAGCGGAACCCGGGATCGACCCGTGATGCGCGGCTCCATGTGGCATCATACGGTTTCCGGTGAATCCCCTCGGGTTTCGTCACACTCCGTCATCGCGAGGCGAAGCCGAAGCGATCCAGGGCGCGACCTTTTCGGAGATGTCGCGCCCTGGATTGCCACGGCTTCGCCTCGCAATGACGGAGGGAGAAGCCGAAGCGATCAAACGGATGACGTTCAAGATCGGAAGCTTTCTTCAAGCTGCGCGCTCCCGGCCGCGAGCGCGGCGTCGATCTCGTCCTCGGTCATCTCTCCTCCGGCGGCCATGGATGCGGCGAGCGTCTCCCGAAGAGCACCGAGGCGCGTTTCCCGTTCCTGGACCAGCCGTAGCCCTTCGCGCACGACGTCGCCGGCAGAGGCGTAACGACCTTCGCGCACGACCTGCTCGATGAAGCCTTCCCAGCGATCGCCCACGGAAACGTTCATGCCGCCCTCCTCACTCAGCTGAGGATAACAGAAAACGCGTGGAACGGATCAGCCGATCCTTGTCGAGGCCGCGTCCGGCTCTCCGCGCCGAGCCGTCCGCCGCAGCCAGATCGCCGAGGCCGTGGCGAGCGCATCGAGCGGCAGGGTCACGGTACCCTGGCGCTTGCCCCATAGCTCCAGCCCGCCGAAGCCGACGTCGCGGATGTCCAGCCACGCGCCGAACGGGAACACCGTCTCGGTGCCCTCGCCGGGGCCGAAGCATTCCTCGAAGGCGAGGGGATCGACCATGATCGCGTCGTACTTGGCGAGGTGGTCGGCGATCGCGACCTTCGAGCGGAACGGGCCGCGGTCGCGGTGGAACGAGGCGAAGCAGGGCTCGAACCCCGTCAGCGTCATCCACATCTTGCCGCCGATGCGCAGGTAGGGCGGGTTCGGACCCTCGGTCCCGAAATTCTCCGGTCCCCAGCCGGCCTCGCGCATCAGGGATTCGGCGAGCGTCACCGGCTCGCCGGGCGGGGACGCGGGGGCCCGCGCGTCGAGCGCGCCCGCGGACCCGGAGGGCAGGCCGGGGCCGGTCACGCCGCCCTCGGCCAAGCGGCCGGGGTCCGAGCCACTCTCGGTCACGCCACCGTGGATCATGCCACGTCCTCGCGCCTGCCGCCGCTCCGCGGGAGCGACCCAACGGCATTATTCCGCATATAGGTCGGGCGGGCGAGAATTTTCTTTCGCGGGCGGCGGGCCGCCGTGCGGCGGAAAATCAGTCCTCGTCGTCGTCCTCGTCGATGCGGCTCATGCCCTTGAGCTTGGCGAAGACCGCATCGGCGTTGAGATCCTCCTCCTCGCGCTCCTCCTCCCGCTCCTCGGCGGCCGGGGCGGTCGAGACCTCGGTCGGCAGGAGCTTGGCGCCGCCATCCGTCGGCAGCACGGCGGGGCGGTCCTTGGCGGCGCGCTGGACCTCGAAGTCGAGGTCGATCTGCGAGCAGAGACCCAGCGTCACCGGGTCCATCGGCTGGAGCGCGGCGGAGTTCCAGTGGGTCCGCTCGCGGATCTGCTGGATCGTCGCCTTGGTGGTGCCCACCAACCGGATGATCTGCGCGTCCTTCAACTCGGGATGGTTGCGGATCAGCCAGAGGATCGCGTTCGGCCGGTCCTGGCGGCGCGACAGCGGCGTGTAGCGCGGACCCTTGGTGGTGCGCTTGACCTCGGGCAGCTTTACCTTCGAGACCGCGACCTTGAGCCGGTAGTTGGGCGACTTCTGCGCCTTCTCGATCTCGTCGCGGGTGAGCTGGCCCGTGGTGATCGGGTCGAGGCCCTTGATGCCGGCGGCGACCTCGCCGTCGGCGATGCCCTTCACCTCGAGCGGGTGCAGCTTGCAGAAGTCGGCGATCTGCTCGAAGGCGAGCGAGGTGTTCTCGACGAGCCACACGGCGGTCGCCTTGGGCATCAGCGGACCTTGGGACATCGGACAAAGCTCCAGGCGATCAGGGGTCGCGGCAGGGAAACGGGCGGGATGCCGGAAAGGCTTCCCCGCGGCCTCCGGCCCGGTCAGGCCCGAAGGATCCCATGTCGCGATGAATGAGGGGATTGCCGCTTATACAGGCGGGACCGGCCGTTGCGCAATCTGGTTCGGGCGCGAAGCAGGGCAATCGCTCGAAGCTGCTTTGGCAGCTTCGCGGCGCCAAGGGGCACGACCAAGAGCGCCGCGCGGAGCGGGCATTTCAGGATTTCGGTCCTGACATGCACCGAGCGGAGCGACAGCCTGAGCCCGCGGAGGCGGGCGCTGGCGATTGAGGCCGGCATGAACCAGGGCAATCGCTTTCAGGCGATTGCCCTGGGCCCGGATCAACGGATCGATCGCCCTTCCAGGGCGGGCCGCAGCGGCGCGACCTCGGCGACGACGTGATCCATGAAGGCGCGCACCCGCGCCGCGTGGCGCAGGTCCGGATGGGTCAGAAGCCAGAGCGAGCCGGCCAGTTCCGGCTCCGGCCCCGAGAGGCGGCGCAGGCCCGCGATCCGGTCGCCGCGGGAGCAGGGCAGCGGGCCGATGCCGACGCCCTCGCTGATCGCCTCGCACAGGCCCTGCACGGTGTTGAGGCGAAGCGCTACCCGCTCCGGCCCGGCGCGGGCGGCGACGAAGCGGGCGAACTGGCCGCCGGCCACCGCCTCGCTCGGCGTGACCCAGCACGCGTCGGCGGGATCGCCCGGCCCGTCCACCGGGCCGTAGACCGCCCAGGCGATGGTGGCGAGCCGGCGCCCGACGAGGTTGGGCGGCGGGTCGCGGGTGGCCCGGAGCGCCACGTCCGCGTCGCGGCGGGACAGGTTCAGCGCGTCCTCGGAGACGATGAGTTCGAGCTGCACCTTCGGATAGCGCGCCCGGAAGCGGCCGAGCATCGGCATCAGCAGATCGGTCACCAGCGTCGCCGCGGCGGTCACGCGCAGCAGGCCCGAGGGCGTCAGCGCACGGTCGGCGACCTCCCGGTCGAAGCGCGCGACCTCCTCCTCCATCCGCCCCGCCGCCGCGGCCATCGCCTCGCCCGCGGGCGTCGGCACGTAGCCGGAGCGGTGGCGCTCGAACAGGCGCGTGCCGAGCCCCGCCTCCACCGCGGCGAGGCGCCGGAAGGCGGTCGAGGGGTTGATGCCGAGATGCGCCGCGGCCGGGGCCAGCGCCCCCCGCTCGGCGATCGCGCGCACGAGGCGGAATTCGTCCCAGGCCACCGGCACCGCGCCCTCCGTCTTGCAAGTTTGCAAGCGTGATTTTGCACGGCAGGGCGTTTCTGCAAACAGCGCGAACCCTCATACTCACCCGTGCATTCGACGCTCGGGCCGTCATGCGCGCGTCGTCCACCGTCTGAAAGCGAACACGCGCTTTCGGGAGGACGCGCCGGGTCCGCGAACAGGAGAGACGACGATGGCGAAGGTTCTGGTGCTCTACTACTCGTCCTGGGGCCATGTGGAGCAGATGGCGCGGGCCGTGGCCGAGGGCGCCCGCGAGGCCGGGGCCGAGGTCGCGGTCAAGCGCGTGCCGGAACTGGTGCCGGACGAGGTGGCCCAGCAGTTCCACTACAAGCTCGACCAGGAGGCGCCGATCGCCACCGTCGAGGAACTGGCCGAGTACGACGCGATCATCTTCGGCACGCCGACCCGCTACGGCAACATGGCCTCGCAGATGAAGCAATTCATCGACCAGACCGGCGGCCTGTGGGCCCGGGGCGCGCTCGTCGGCAAGGTCGGCTCGGCCTTCACCTCGACCGCCTCGCAGCACGGCGGCCAGGAGACCACGCTGACGAGCTTCCACACGGTGATGTTCCACCACGGCATGGTGGTGGTGGGCCTGCCCTACAGCTTCGCGGGCCAGAACGGCGTCGAGCAGGTGAAGGGCAACACGCCCTACGGCGCCACCACGATCGCCGACGGCGACGGCTCGCGCCAGCCCTCCCCGGTCGAGCTCGACGGCGCCCGGTTCCAGGGCCGCCACGTGGCCGGCATCGCGGCCAAGCTCGCGGGCTGACGATCGTCCTTCCCCACCGATCTCGGGCTTGCCTGAGATCGGTGGGGAGGGGTTCGGGGTGGGGTTGGTGCGGAAGGCACCGCCCAGCCGCATCCTGAACCACGCCCACCGCCTGCTCCTCCCCACAGGGGGAGGAGAGGCCCTACTGCGCCGCCGCGACGTCCCCTTTGCCGATCGCCGCGAGCACGATCCCCTCGGTCAGGATCTGCGGCAGCACCTGCGCCGCGCCCGTCCCGCGATAGACGAGGTAGAGCGGCACGCCGCTGCGGCCGTGATGCTCGAGGAGGCGGGTGATCTCCGGGTTCTGGTTGGTCCAGTCGCCCTTGAGATAGGCCACCTGCCCCGCCCGGAACGCCGCCTGGACGCCCGCGCGGGCGAGCACCGTGCGCTCGTTGACCTGGCAGGTGATGCACCACGCCGCCGTCATGTCCACGAACACCGTGCGGCCCTCCGCCCGGAGCGCGTCGAGGCGGGCCTGCGTGAAGGCCTCCTCGCCCTGGGCCAGGGCGGTGCCCCGCGCGGCGGCGCGGTCGCCGTCGAGGACGGCGACGAGGCCGAGGGCCGCGACGAGCGCCGCGATGGCCGCGACGCGGCTCACGCCGGTGCCGAGCGGTCCGGCGCCGCGCGCCCGCTCCCAGGCCCAGGCGGCGAGCGCGACGAGCACGAGGCCGGTCAGCCCGGCGAGGAGCCCGTTGGGGCCGACCTGCTGGGCGAGCACCCAGATCAGCCACGCCACCGTGGCGTAGACGGGGAAGGCGAGCGCGCCCTTCAGCACGTCCATCCAGGCGCCGGGGCGGGGCAGCAGGCGCAGGGCCCGCGGAAACACGGTGAGGCAGAGGAACGGCAGGGCGAGGCCGAGGCCGAGGCTCGCGAAGACGGTGAGCGCGGCGAGCGGCGACTGCGTCAGGGCGAAGCCCACCGCCGCGCCCATGAACGGTGCCGTGCAGGGAGTCGCGACCAGGGTCGCCAGCACGCCGGTGAAGAACGAGCCCTGGTAGCCGGCCCGCCGGGTCAGGCCGTCGCCGAGCCCGACGATCCCGCCGCCGAGATGCACCACGCCCGACAGGCTGAGGCCCATGGCGAACAGCCCGTAGGCCAGCAACGCCACCACCACCGGCGACTGGAGCTGGAAGCCCCAGCCGATCCCGGCGCCCCCCGCCTTCAGCGCGATCAGGAGGCCGGCGAGACCGAGGAAGCTCGCGAGCACGCCCAGTGTGTAGGCGAGCCCGTGCAGCCGCACGCGGGTGGCGGATTCGCCCGCCTGCCGCACGAGGCTCAGGACCTTGATCGACAGGACCGGGAAGACGCAGGGCATCAGGTTGAGCAGGAGCCCGCCGACGAGGGCCAGCCCGGCGGCGCTCCACAGCGTCAGGCTCTCCTCCGCCGGCGCGGGCGGCGCCTCGGGCGCCGCGGGGACGGCCGCCGTCGGCGCGGGCACCGGTTCCGGGCCGAGGGCGTAGGCGCGGCGCGCGCCGTCCGCGGTGAGGGCGAGCACGCCGGCGAGCGCCTCGGAGGATGGCCCCGCCTCCCCCGGCGTCAGGGTGAGGTGCAGGCCGGCGGCATCGACGGCGAGATCCTGCGGGGCGGCGTTGTCGAGCGCGCCCTCGGCATAGGGGAAGAAGGCGGCCCCGGTCACGCCGGCGAGATCGGCCCGGTCGAGATGCAGCACGAGGCGGTCGCCCGCGCGGGTGGTGCGATACGGTCCGGGCGCCGCCTCCGGCAGGGCGGCGCGGGCGCGGGCGAAGAGCGCGGCCTGTCCCGAGGCCGGCTCGGCGGAGGCCGCCACCGGCAGATCGAGGCTCAGCTCCGCCGAGCCCGGAATGCAGATCTCCTCGCAGACGAGGTAGGAGAGCGTGCCGGCCAGCCGCGCGGTCTCGCCGGCCTTGGCGCTCTCGGGAACCTTGAGCGGCACCAGCAGGGTGACGGCGCCCTCGTAGCCGAAATTCATCAGGGTCTGGACCGGGATCCGCTCCGGGACGGGCCACTGCACCGGGCCGACCGAGAAGCCCTCGGGCAGGCGCCACGCCATTTCCGGGTGCAGGCCGGAATCGCCGGGATTGCGCCAGTAGACGTGCCAGCCCGGCTTCATCGCCATGTGCAGGCCGAGCGTCACCGTGCGGCCGGCCACCAGCGCCTCGCTCTCGGCCACGAGCTGGGCCCGCACGAGATCCTTGGCCTTCACTGCCGTCATCGCCCCCTGCGCCCCGGCGAGACCGGGGGCGGCGAGCGTCAGGAGGAGGGCGAGGAGGAGACGGAGCATCGATCTGTTTCCGAGCGGCCCGGCGCCTCGTCCTCCCACGACGATGGTCCGATCCCGGGCGAAGCCGGGACCGCGACGGGGAGAGACGACGGCCGGGCCGGAGCGGCCGGCATCGGCGCACGCTCTATAGCAGACCTCGGCCGCCCCGTGAGCCGCGCGGCCCCGCGGCCTCGAACCGCGCTTACCCCGCGGCCCGCTCCTTCTTGAGGCGATAGAGCGCGTCGAGCGCCTCGCGCGGGGTCAGCGCGTCGGGGTCGAGGCCGTCGATCAGCCGGCCGAGCCGGTCGTCCGGTGGGGGCTTGGCCGGCTCCGGCGGGGGCGGCGGCGCGGCCGACAGGCTCGCGAAGAGCGGCAGGTCCTCGATCTTGCGGCGGGCGGGGCGCTCGCGCTCGGAGCTTTCGAGCCCTTTCAGGATCGCGCCGGCCCGCGCCACCACGCTCGGCGGCAGGCCGGCGAGGCGGGCGACCTGCAGGCCGTAGGACCGCTCGGCCACGCCCGGCACCACCTCGTGCAGGAACACCACCTCGCCGCGATCCTCGGCGACCTTCAGCGTCGCGTTGTCGAGCCGCGGCAGGCGCTGGCTCAGCGCCGTCAGCTCGTGGAAATGGGTGGCGAACAGCGCCCGGCAGCCGTTCTTCTCGTGCAGGTGCTCCAGGCAGGCCCAGGCGATGGACAGGCCGTCGAAGGTCGCAGTGCCGCGGCCGATCTCGTCGAGCACCACCAGCGAGCGGCGGGTCGCCTGATTGAGGATCGCCGCGGTCTCGACCATCTCGACCATGAAGGTCGAGTGGCCCCGCGCGAGGTCGTCGGCCGCGCCGACGCGGGAGAACAGGCGATCGACCACGCCGAGCCGGACCTCGTTCGCCGGCACGAAGGCGCCCATCTGCGCCAGCACGGCGATCAGCGCGTTCTGGCGCAGGAAGGTCGACTTGCCGCCCATGTTCGGGCCGGTGACGAGGCGGATGCGCCCGGCCTCGTCCCCCGACAGGTCGCAATCGTTGGCGATGAAGGCTTCGCCGGCGCTCAGCAGCGCCGCCTCCACCACGGGATGACGCCCGCCGCGGATCTCGAAGGCGAGGCTCTCGTCGATGATCGGCCGGGTCCAGGCGAGCTCGACCGCGAGCTCGGCGTGGCTCGCCGCCACGTCGAGGCCGGACAGCGCCTCGGCGATGTCGGCGATCGCCTCCGCCTGTTCGCCCACCCGAGCAGCGAGGCGGTCGAACACCTCGGATTCGAGTGCCAGCACCCGGTCGGAGGCGCCCGCGATCTTCGATTCGAGTTCGCCGAGCTCGACGCTGGTGAAGCGCATCGCGTCGACCATGGTCTGGCGATGCACGAAGTCCTGCATCAGGCCCTTGAGGCAGGCCTCGCCCACCGCCTGCGGCACCTCGATGTAGTAGCCGAGCACGTTGTTGTGCTTGATCCGGAGCGTCCGGCAGCCGGTGGCCTCACTGTAGCGCGCCTGGAGCGCGGCGATGACCTTGCGCGAGTCCTGGCCGAGGAGCCGCGCCTCGTCGATCTCGGCGTGGTAGCCCGCGCGCACGAAATTGCCGTCGCGGCGGTTGAGCGGCAGGTCGTCGGCGAGCGCCGCGGCGAGTTCCCCGGCGAGCGCCCGGTCGGCCTTGTCGAGGCGGCGGGCGAGGCGGGCGAGCCCGTCCGGCAGGTCCTCCCGCGACAGCCGCTCATGGATCGTCGCGGCGGCGTCGAGTCCGTCGCGCAGGGCGGCGAGGTCGCGCGGGCCGGCGCGGTTCAGGCCGACGCGGGACAGCGCGCGGGCGATGTCGGGGGCGGCGTGCAGCGCGTCGCGCAGGTGCGCGCGCAGCGCCCCGTCCTCGGTCAGGAAGGCGACGGCGTCGTGCCGCCGGGCGATCTTCCGCAGGTCCGTCAGCGGGCCGGCGAGGTGCTCGGCGAGCAGCCGGGCGCCGCCCGCCGAGACCGTGCGGTCGACGGCGTCGAGCAGGCTGCCCTTGCGCTCGCCGGAGAGGGTGCGGGTGAGTTCGAGGTTGGCGCGGGTGGCCGCGTCGATGGCGAGCGTCGCGCCCGTGGCCTCGCGGCTCGGCGCGGAGAGCGGCACGCGGGTGCCGAGCTGCGTGCGCTCCAGGTAGAGCAGCGCCGCCCCGGCCGCCGCGATCTCCGCCCGGCTGAAATTCCCGAACCCGTCGAGGGTCTTGACGCCGAACTGCTCGCGCAGGCGCCGCTCGGCGGAGGCCGGCTCCAGCTCGCCCTGCGCCAGCGGCACCACCGCCGCCTTGGTCTCGCGCCACAGCTTGGCGAGGGCGGGGTCGGCGTGGATGACCTCCGAGAGCACGATCTCCCGCGGCTCGTGCCGGGCGATCGCCGCGGCGAGTTCCGCGCCGTCCACCTCGCTCAGGGAGAAGCGGCCGGTGGAGATGTCGAGGGCGGCGAGCCCGTAGGCCTCGCGGCTGTCGGAGACCTTGCGCCGGCCGATGGCGAGCAGCAAGTTGGCCCGCGTCGGGTCGAGCAGGCGGTCCTCGGTCAGCGTCCCCGGCGTGACGAGGCGGATCACCTCGCGCCGCACCACCGATTTGGGCCCGCGCTTCTTCGCCTCCGCCGCATCTTCGGTCTGCTGGCAGACCGCGACGCGGTGGCCGAGCGCGATCAGCCGGTGCAGGTAGTCGTCGGCCCGCTCCAGGGGCACGCCGCACATCGGGATGTCGGCGCCGCCGTGCTTGCCGCGCTTGGTCAGGACGATGCCCAGCGCCCGCGAGGCGATCTCCGCATCCTCGAAGAACAGCTCGTAGAAATCCCCCATCCGGTAGAACAGCAGGCAGTCCGGATTGGCGGCCTTGATCTCGATGTACTGCGCCATCATCGGCGTGGCGCCGGGGATGTCGAGGGGCGAGGAGGTCACCGTATCCGCCGCCTGGGCACGCCGTTCGAGGGGTTGGGAACGTTTGAGGCTGGGCATGGGGAGAGGCTAGCAGCCCGGCTCCGGACGGGCACCGCCGGCCCGTCGCGAAGTCCGTGGACAAGTGGTCGCTCTCCCCAGCCGTCGCAAGCGGCGCCCCCGCCGGGACCCCCGAGGACGGTGGAATCCCGCCCGGATTCGCGCCGGGAGCCTCCCCTTCGAGGATCGTTCGTCGGCTGACCGACTCACTCGGTTCGGTCAGCCCCGACCGCGTCATCCGGGTCCCGCCGCGCAGCCCCTGGATGGCCGGGGGCGGCCTCGGGAGGGTCCGGACGGTTGCGCCCGCGCGCGAACCGCGGCACCTCGCGGACCATGTCGTCCCCCGCGCTCCCGATCGACGCCGCCCTCCCCGCCCTGCGCGCGGCCCTGTCGGAGCGCGCCTCCGCCGTGCTCGTGGCGCCGCCGGGCGCCGGCAAGACCACCCGCGTGCCGCTGGCCCTCCTCGACGAGCCCTGGCTCGGGGCGAAAAAGATCATCCTCTTGGAGCCCCGGCGGCTCGCGGCGCGCGGGGCGGCCGAGCGCATGGCCGCGACCTTGAGCGAGCGGGTCGGCGACACGGTGGGCCTGCGGGTGCGGCTCGGCTCCAAGATCTCGGCCCGCACCCGGATCGAGGTCGTCACCGAGGGCGTGTTCACCCGGATGATCCTCGACGATCCGGAACTGACCGGCATCGGCGCAGTGCTGTTCGACGAGTTCCACGAGCGCTCCCTCGACGCCGATCTCGGGCTGGCCTTCGCCCTCGACGCGCAGGGCGCCCTGCGGGAGGACCTGCGGATCCTGGCGATGTCGGCCACCCTCGACGGCGCCCGTGTGGCGGGCCTCCTCGGCGACGCGCCGGTCGTCGAATCGGAAGGGCGCGCCTTTCCCGTCGAGACGCGCCATCTCGACCGCGATCCGGCCGAGCGCATCGAGGACGCGATGGCCGCCGCGATCCTGCGGGCGTTGCGGGCCGATCCCGGCTCGGTGCTTGCCTTCCTGCCGGGCCAGGCGGAGATCCGCCGCACCGCCGAGCGGTTGGAGGGCCGGCTGCCCGAGGACGCCGACCTCGCCCCCCTCTACGGCGCCCTGACTCCGGGCGAGCAGGACCGGGCGGTCGCCCCCGCCGCGGCCGGGCGGCGCAAGGTGGTGCTGGCCACCTCCATCGCCGAGACCTCGCTGACGATCCAGGGCGTGCGCATCGTCGTCGATTCCGGGCTCGCCCGCGTGCCGCTCTACGAGCCCGGCAACGGCATGACACGGCTCGTCACCACCCGCGCCTCGCGCGCCTCGGTCGACCAGCGCCGGGGCCGCGCCGGCCGCACCGAGCCGGGCGTGTGCTGGCGGCTCTGGCCGGAGGCGGCGACCGCCGCGCTCGAACCCTTCGCCCAGCCCGAGATCCTGTCCGCCGACCTCGCCGGGCTGACCCTCGACTGCGCCGCCTGGGGCGTCACCGATCCGACCGCCCTGCCCTTCCTCGATCCGCCGCCGGCGCCGGCCCTGACCGAGGCGCGGGCGATGCTGGCCGATCTCGGCGCCCTCGACGCGGACGGGCGGCTCACCGCCACCGGGAAGACCCTGCGCAGCCTGCCGCTGCCGCCGCGGCTCGCCCGGATGGTCGCCCGCGCCGCCGAATCCGGCGAGGCCCGCACCGCCGCCGATCTCGCCGCCGTGCTGGTCGAGCGCGGGCTCGGCGGGGATGCGGCGGACCTCGCCGAGCGCCTCGACCGCTTCCGCCGCGACCGCGGGGGCCGCGCCGCCGACATGCGCCGCCTCGCGGAAGGCTGGGCGCGGCAGGCGGAGCGGGCCGTCTCCGGCGCCGCCGAGCCCGATCCCCGCCTCGCCGAGCCCGGTGCCCTGCTCGCGCTCGCCTATCCCGACCGGGTGGCGCGGGCGCGGGGCCGGGACGGCGCGTTCCTCATGGCCAACGGCCGCGCCGGCCTCGTCGATCCGGCGAGCCCGCTCGCCCGCGAGCCCTTTATCGTCGTCGCCGACCTGACCGGAACCGCGGCCTCCGCCCGCATCCTCGCCGCCGCCGCGATCGCGTCCGAGACCATCGACGCGCTGTTCGCCGACCGGATCGCCACCGTGCGCAGCATCAGCTTCGACCGCGAGGCGCGCGCCCTGCGCGCCCGCGCGGGCCGCCGTCTCGGCGCCGTGACGCTCGACGAGCGCACCCTGCCCGTCCCCGCCGACGCGGAGGCGGCGGAGGTGCTGGCCCGCGGCATCGCCGGGCTCGGCCTCGACCGCCTGCCCTGGACGCCCGCCCTAGCGCAGTGGCGCGCCCGTGTCCGCTTCCTCCACGATGCCGAGGGCGGGGAGTGGCCGGACCTCTCCGACGAGGCGCTGGCCGGGACCGTCGAGGCGTGGCTCGCGCCGGCCATCCTCGGGCGGACGTCGCTCGGCACGATCACCGCCGACGACCTCGGCCAGGCCCTCCAGGGCCTGCTGCCCTGGACCCTGCGCGCCCGCCTGGAGGCGGAGGCGCCGAGCCATATCGAGGTGCCGACGGGCTCGCGCATCCCGGTCGATTACGAGTCGGGCCCCGAGCCGGTGCTGGCGGTGCGGGTGCAGGAGCTGTTCGGCCTCGACCGGCACCCGACCCTGGGCGGGGGCCGCGTGCCGCTGGTGCTCCACCTGCTCTCGCCGGCCCACCGCCCGATCCAGATCACCCGCGACCTGCCGGGATTCTGGCGCGGCTCCTGGGGCGCCGTGCGCTCCGAGATGCGGGGGCGCTACCCCCGCCATCCCTGGCCGGAGGACCCGCTCAGCGAGGCGCCGACCCGGCGGGCGAAGCCGCGGGGGACGTGAGGCGGACCTCGGGCATCAGCCAGATCAGGAGCCGGTGGGTCGGCCAGCAGATCAGCAGCGGGATGCCGACGACGAGGCCCGTGAACCACGCCCAGGCCGGCATCATGGTCTGGGCGGCGTTGTCGCTCATGCCCCAGACATAGTTGATGTTGACCGGCGTCAGGCCGGGATCGGGCCGCGGCGGCGGCATCAGGAAGAAGCAGACGAACAGGACGACGACCGCCAGCACCGACCACGCGGCCCAGGCGCGGCGGTCGTAGCCGAGCCGCCAGACGAGATAGACGAGCAGGAACGGCAGCCAGCCGTGGAACAGCGACAGCCCCCGCAGGAACGGCGAGGTCTCGCGGTTGAACATGTAGGCGGTCATGCCGGTCAACGGATGGCCCGCGGCCTGCGCCGCGAAGTCGACGACCCAGAGCGCCTGCGGCGCGAGGATGCCGACCGCGCAGATCGAGACGAGGAGCGCGCTCTCCGCCCAGATGCCGACGAGGGTCAGGACAAGGGCGATGTCGCAGAAATACAGGAAGTTCGTGGGCCCGTACTGGGTGAGGTAGACCGGGACCAGCACCGCCATGAAGGCCGAGTAGGCGAGCTTGAGGCTCAGGGGGATGCGCCCGCGAACCCGTCTGCCGCCCTGCTCGATCACCGGAGGATCGGCCGTCGCCGCGCTGCCGGAAGGACTCATTGCCACCCCCTGTCGTTTCCGGCTTGACCGTGGCCGAGATTCGTTTCCGAGAGCGTGAGGGAACGCACGCGGCCCGTCAGCCTCGCGCGATCCCGAGACAGGAAGGAAACGTTCGATGCGTTCAGCGGCCTGCCGCCTCTCCGGCCTCGCGCTCGCCCTCCTCGCCGCCGGTGCGGCCCGCGCGCAGACGCCGCCCGACGCCGGCGGCGCCCGGCCGCTGGTGATCCCGCAGGTCGAGGGCGAGCGCCAGGGTAAGATCCTGGGCCGGGCGCTCGCCTGCGGCGCGGAGCGCGAGCGGGTGGAGCGCGTGCTGAGGGCCGGCCGCGAGCGCATGCTGGCGGCGGTCGGCCGCGCGCTCACCGAGGAGCGCTACGCCCTGTCCCTCGACGACGCGATGCGCCTGGAGACGAGCCTGCCGGCGCCGTCCGCACAAGGATGCGAGAAGGCGCTCGCCGCCCTCGAGCGGCTGGAGACGGCGCCTTAACCTCCGGCGAGACGGTCAGCCGAAGCGACCGCCCTTCTGGATCACCTCGATCTTGTAGCCGTCCGGGTCGGTGGCGAAGAAGAAGGTCGCGAGCGCGGTCTCGCCGTGCTTGAGGGTCTTGACCGGCGTCACCGAGAACCCCTCGCGCTCGAAGCGCGCCTGCTCGGCCGCCGCGTCCTCCACCACGAAGGCGAGATGGCCGTAGCCGTCGCCGAGGTTGTAGGGCTCTGAGCGGTCCTTGTTGACCGTCAGTTCGAGTTCGAACGGCGAGGACGGGTCGCGCAGGTAGAGCAGCGTGAAGTCCGGGAAGTCGAAGCGGTCGGCCGGCTCCAGGCCGAAGGCGCGGGCGTAGAAGTCGCGCGAGCGCGCCTCGTCGCGGACGCGGATCATGGTGTGGACGGGCTTGGCCATCGGCCCTCTCTCCCTCGAGCGGATGCGCGCTCATCTGGCGCGGGGCCGGCCGGGCGGAAAGGGTCTGGGCCGTTTACCCTTCGTCAACCTTAAGGGATCTTTGCTGCTCCGCGATGATGCGCGCCGCGTCCCCCCGAGCCGTCGATCCCGACGCCCTGCTGCCGCCGGGCGACGCCGCCCTGCGCGCGGCGATGCTGGGCTGGCGCGAGGCGCTGGCGCGGGAACGGCGCATGGCCGCCAACACCGTCGAGGCCTACGAGCGGGACCTGCGCCAGTTCCTGACCCATCGCGCCGCCCGCTCCGGCACGCCGACCATCGCCGGGCTGATCGCTCTCAAGCCGCGGGACCTGCGCGCCTTCATGGCCGCGCGCCGGGCCGAGGGGATCGGCGGGCGCTCGCTGATGCGGATGCTGGCGGGCCTGCGCTCCTTCGCCCGCTTCCTCGAACGGGAGGGCCACGGCAGCGTGGCGGCGCTCGGCGCCGTGCGCTCGCCCAAGGTCGAGCGGCGCCTGCCGCGCCCAGTACCGGTGACGGCCGCGCGGGCGATGACCGCGCCCGAGACCCGGCCCGACGACGACCGCGCCCCCTGGGTGCTCGCCCGCGACGCGGCGGTGATCGCCCTCCTCTACGGTTCGGGCCTGCGCATCTCCGAGGCGCTGGGGCTCAGCGCCCGCGACGCGCCGGTGCCGGGCATCGACGAGGTCCGGGTGACGGGCAAGGGCGGCAAGGTCCGCGCCGTGCCGGTGCTGCCGGCGGTGGCCGAGGCGGTGGCCGCCTACCTGTCGCTCTGCCCCCATCCCCTCAACCCGCAGGGACCACTCTTCGTCGGCGTGAAGGGCGGCCCGCTCTCGCCGCGGGTGGTGCAGTACGCGGTGGCCGCGTTGCGCGGCGCGCTCGGCCTGCCCGAGAGCGCGACCCCGCACGCCCTGCGCCACTCCTTCGCGACGCATCTGCTCGCCCGCCAGGGGGAGCTGCGGGCGATCCAGGAGCTTCTGGGCCACGCCTCGCTCTCGACCACGCAGATCTACACCAAGGTCGATGCCGCCCGCCTGATGAGCGCCTTCGAGGACGCCCATCCCCGCGCCCGGCGGCTGCCGCCGCGAGCCGAATCGGGTCCGGCGCGGACCGAGGCCGTTGAGCCGGCGCAGGGCCCGAGCGCCCGATCCGGCCATGCTGCCCGGCCGGCCGCCGCGGCGGGGCGCGGTCCGGAACACCGGCCGGAGCGCAGAAATGCGTGAGTCGGCTCCGTTTACCTTGGTCTTGCCGCGATTGAGTGGCGGATTGTCATCAACCGGGCGGCGCGGCGCCGCCGAGTCAGAAGCTTCAGGGAGTGTCCGATGCGCGTGAGCGGAATCTGTCTCGCAATCCTGCCCGTCGTCGCCGTCCTCGCCGTGACCGCGACGGTGAAGACGCTGCTGCTTCCCGTCACCGCCGTGCGGCTGCTCGCCCGCGGGCGCGCCGCCCGCGCCTGACGGCGGCTCCGGGCGCCGTAATCCGGCGCGCGCGCCGAATCGCGTTCACGCCCAGCCCCAACCCTCGGGCTCGACGACGAGGATGCTGCCCTGGCGGATGCCGAGCCGCGGGGCGGTGTAGATGTCGAGATGGCCGAGGATGACCAGCAGCGCCCGGGCGACGCCGCCATGGGCGACCATCACCGTCGGGCGGCGTAGCTCCGCCACCACCTCCTCCACCCGCGCCTCGACCATGGCGTAGCTCTCCGCGCCCTCCCCGCGGGGCTGGTAGCCCCAGCGGTCGCGGTCGCGCGCGGCAGCGCCTGCGGGATCGCGCCGCCGGATCTCGGCCCAGGTCTGGCCCTCCCAGGCGCCGAACCCGATCTCCCGCAGCCGCGGATCGGCGCGATAACCCGCCGCCGGCAGGCCGATGCCGGCGCGCAGGATCTCCATCGTCCGGCGGGCGCGGGTGAGCGGGCTCGCGACGTAGTCGGCCGTCGGCAGCTCCGCCCCGGCGACCCGGCGCAGGCGCTCGGCCGCCTCCGCCGCGTGGGCGAGCCCGTTGGCGTTGAGTTCGGTGTCGCGGTGGCCCTGGAGCCGCCCTTCCGCGTTCCAGTCGGTCTGGCCGTGGCGCACGAACCAGATCGTCGGCACCCGGCTCATGCCCCCGCTCCGCAGCGACCGGAGCATCCCCGCGAAGACCCCGACGCGCCGGATCGGGAACGGCGAAGGCGGCGCATCTGTTGGGGCTCCAAGCTTTTCCCTTCCTGCGGGGCCGCCCCGGCGGCCTCGCGAGCGGCTCGTGAGCAGGTAATCTTCGGTATGGCGCGCAAGAACGGCAAGGACGGCAGCGGCTCCGCGAGTGACAAAGGGGGTGACAAAGCCGCGGAAACAAAGTCGCAGGCGGGCTGGCGCGACCATCCGCCCTCCTTCGCCGGCTGGGCCCGGGCCGCGATCGCGGGGAGCGGCACGGCGCCGAGCCTGTCGCCGCACCTTCACCCGGTCCTGCCGCCGGCCGCCCCCGGCATCGTCACCGTCGAACCCGGCCGGAGCGTCAGCCTCGCCGCCATCGATCCCGACGCCACCGGCGGCCTCGACAAGGCGGAGGCCAAGGCCGCGCTCGACGCGCAGCGCGCGCGGATCAAGCACCTGCAGGAAATGCTCTACGCCGAGCGCCGCCACGCCCTGCTCGTGGTGTTCCAGGCGATCGACACCGGCGGCAAGGACGGCACCATCCGCAACGTGCTGGAGGGGGTGAACCCGCAGGGCTGCCGGGTCTGGTCGTTCAAGGTGCCGAGCGCCGAGGAACTCGATCAGGACTTCCTGTGGCGCTACCACCTGCGCACGCCCGGCCGCGGCCTGATCGGCGTGTTCAACCGCAGCCATTACGAGGACGTGCTGGTGGTGCGGGTGAAGGGGCTCGTGCCGGAGGAGACCTGGCGCGAGCGCTACGGGCTCATCAACGACTTCGAGCGGCTGCTGACGCTCTCAGGCACGGTGATCCTCAAGTTCTTCCTGCACATCTCCAAGGACGAGCAGAAGGAGCGCCTGGAGGCGCGCCTCGCCGACCCGGAGAAGCACTGGAAGTTCGACCCCGCCGACCTCGTCGAGCGCAAGGCCTGGGACGCCTACCAGGCCGCCTTCGACGACGCGCTTGCCCGCTGCTCGACGCCCTACGCCCCTTGGCACGTGGTGCCGGCCAACCGGAAGTGGGCCCGCAACGTCATGGTCGCCAAGACCATCGCCGACACGCTGGAGGCGATGGACCCGCGCTTCCCGGACCCGCCCAAGGGGCTGAAGGGCATCAAGGTGCCGGATTGAGGCCGAGTCCGCCCAATTTGCCTTCCCGAATCGGTAGCTGGGCGGTCTAGTTCCACGCCCGCCGAGGTTTGAGGGAAAGCACCGATGCCGGTGGTTCGGGAGATCGAGGCGGCCGGCTATCGCTCGCTGAGGAGCATCCGTTTCCCGGTCGGCCCGCTCTCGGTCTTCGTCGGCGGCAACGGCACCGGCAAGACCAACCTCTACCGCGCCCTCGCCCTGCTCCAGGCGGCCGCCTCCGGCACGCTGACGCGGGTGCTCGCCGCCGAGGGCGGCATGGACTCGGTTCTCTGGGCCGGCCCGCGCCGCAAGGCGGAGCCGGCGCGGGTTCGGCTCTCCGCCGAACTGTCCGACGAGGCCACGGGCCAGAGCTACAGCTACGCCGTCGAGATCGGGATCCCGCCGCCGGTGACGGCGGCGGCCTTCGCCCTGGAGCCGCAGGTGAAGACCGAGCGCCTCACCGTGCAGACCGGCGCGCGTCCGGTCACGGTGCTCGACCGTGACGGGCCGGCGGGCTTCGTGCGCGACGAGGAGGGCCGCAAGCGCCCCCTCGGCGTGAGCCTGCTGCCGACCGAGACGGCGCTCGCCGCGCTTCAGGACGCGGTGCGCTTTCCCGAACTGCAGATCGTGCGGCAGGCCTTCGGCGCGTGGCGCTTCTATCACGACGTGCGCACCGATGCGGGCTCGCCGCTGCGCCGCCCCTGCCTCGCGGTGACGACGCCGACCCTGGCCTCGGACAGTGCCGACCTCGCCGCCGTCCTCGCCACCCTCGCCCATATCCGCGGCGACACCGCCGACCTCGACGGAGCGTTCGCCGACGCCTTTCCCGGCGCCCGCCTCGTGATCCCGCCGCCGGCGCGCGAGGCGCGGTTCGGCGTGATCTTCTCGGAGTATCCGAAGCGCGTGTTCGAGCCGTCCGAACTCTCCGACGGCACGCTGCGCTACCTCGCCCTCGCGGGCGCGCTGCTCGCCTACCGGCTGCCGCCCTTCCTGGCGCTGAACGAGCCCGAGACCAGCCTGCATCCGGACCTGACGGAGCCGCTGGCGCGCATGATCGCCCGGGCGGCGCGGCGCACGCAGGTCTGGCTGGTGACGCATTCCGAGCGCCTCGCCGCGGCCTTGGCCGAAGCCGGCGGGGTGCGTCCCCGCCTGGTGCTCAAGCGCGAGGGCGCGACCTGGATCGACGGCCTGCGGCTGGCCGGCGACTTTTCCGACGAGGACGCGTGAGCCATGCGGGTCGTGATCGAGGCCGTGCTGACCGGGCGCGCCGCGCCGCTCGGGACGACGACGAGTGCCATCGCCAAGGCCCCCGTGGAGGGTCCCGTCGCGGTGGGGCCGCTCGGGCTCGCAGGCGACGCGCAGGCCGACCGCCGCTTCCACGGCGGCCCGGAGAAGGCCGTCCACCACTACGCCCTCGACCACGCCGCCGCGTGGCGCGGCGAACTGCCCGGCCTGCCCGACCTGCTGGAGCGGCCCGGCGCCTTCGGCGAGAACGTTTCGTCGCACGGTCTGACGGAAGCCCAGGTCTGCGTCGGCGACCTGTGGCGGGCGGGCAGCGCCCTGCTCCAGGTCTCGCAGGCGCGCCAGCCCTGCTTCAAGCTGAACCTGCGCTTCGGCGTGCCGGACATGGCCCGACGGGTGCAGGCGAGCGGGCGCACCGGCTGGTACTACCGGGTGATCGAGCCCGGCGCCGTGGCGGCGGGGGAGGCGCTCGACCTCGTGGAGCGCCCGCATCCGGACTGGCCGCTGTCGCGGCTCCTGCACCACGTCTACGTCGATCGCCTGAACGCGGCGGCCTTGCGCGAGATCGCCGCGCTGGCGCCGCTGACCGAATCCTGGCGGGCGCTTGCCGCCCGCCGGCTCGCGAGCGGCGCCGTGGAGGACTGGCGCCGGAGGCTCGGGGAGGCGGAGTGAGCCTCAGTCCCGCTCGCGGGTGATGTCCGGCGCGTCGGGGTTCTTCATGCCGACGACGTGGTAGCCGGCATCGACGTGCAGGATCTCGCCGGTCATGCCGCGGGACATGTCGGAGAACAGGTAGGCCGCGGTCTCGCCGACCTCCTCGATGGTCACGGTCCGGCGCATCGGCGCGTTGTACTCGTTCCACTTGAGGATGTAGCGGAAGTCGCCGATGCCGGAGGCCGCCAGCGTCTTGATCGGCCCGGCCGAGATCGCGTTGACGCGGATCTGCTTCGGGCCGAGGTCGGCGGCGAGGTAGCGCACCGACGCCTCCAGCGCGGCCTTGGCGACGCCCATCACGTTGTAGTGGGGCATCCACTTCTCGGCGCCGTAATAGGTCAGGGTCAGCATCGAGCCGCCCTCGCGCATGATCTTCTCCGCCCGCTGCGCCACGGCGGTGAACGAGTAGCAGGAGATCAGCAGCGACTTGGTGAAGTTCGCCTCCGAGGTTTCGAGGTAGCGGCCCGTCAGCTCGTCCTTGTCGGAGAAGGCGATGCAGTGGACGACGAAGTCGATGCCCTCGGGAAACAGCTCGGCGGTCGCTTTGAACGCGGAATCGATCGAGGCCGGATCGGTGACGTCGCAATGGCCGACCACGTGCGCGTTCAACTCGCGCGCCAGCGGCTCGACGCGCTTCTTCAGCGCCTCGCCCTGGTAGGTGAAGGCCAGCTCCGCCCCGTGGGCGGCGGCGCTTCGGGCGATGCCCCAGGCGATCGAGCGGTTGTTGGCCACTCCCAGCACCAGCCCGCGCTTGCCCGCGAGCAGCCCGCCCGGCTTCTGTTCCGACATGCGTCACCTTCGCTTCGGCCGCGCGGGCGCCTCTCGAGGGACGGCCCTGCGCCGGGGGCTTCCTTAGCGGAGGGTGGCCGGGGGGGGAAGCCTGAAGGCGTCCGGGATCGCCGGACGGCGATCCCGGTCTCATTGACTTTCGCCTCAAGCGCCGGCGGCCGCCTCCGCGGCTTCAGGCTTTCGCTCCGCTCGGCGCCGCGGCAGAATGCCGGGGCCCGCTCCGCGGACTTCGCCGACCCTTAGGCCGTCCCGGCCTTGGCCTCGCGGCGGCGGCGGGCATAGTCGGTCAGGGCCGCGTCGTCGCTGGCCGGCAGGGTGATGGCGGTGGTGGCGAACAGGTCGCCGCGGGTGCCGTCCTTCTTCGGCAGGCCCTTGCCGCGCAGGCGGAAGGTGCGGCCGGAACTCGTCATCGCCGGCACCTTCATCTCGACCGCGCCGGTGAGCGTCGGCACGCGCAGGGTCCCGCCGAGCACCGCATCCTCCAGCGGCAGGTCGACGGAGGCGCGCAGGTCCGCGCCCTCCACCTTGAACAGCGGGTGGGGCAGGACGCGGATGGTGAGCAGCGCGTCGCCGGGCTCGCCGCGCGGGCCGCCCGAGCCGCCCAGCCCCCGCAGGCGGATGGTCTGGCCGTCGACGACGCCCTTGGGGATCATCACGTCGACGTCGCGCCCGCCGGGCAGGCCGATCCGCATCTTCTCCTCGCCCGCGACCTGCTCCAGCGTGACGCTGAGCTCGGCCGCGACGTCCTCGCCGCGGGCCGGCCCGCCGCGGGCGAACCCGCCGGGCCCGGCGCCGCCGGCGCGGAACGCCTCGCCGAAGATGTGGCTGATGAAGTCCTCGCCGATGCCGCCGGGTCCCGCTCCGGCACCGCCCGCGCCGCCCGCGCCGCGGGCGCGGGTGAATCCCTCGAAGTCGAAGCCGGCGCCGCGCCCGCCGCCGAAGCCGGAAAAGCCCTCGAAGCCGGTCGCCCGCGGCTTGCCCTCGGCGTCGATCTCGCCGCGGTCGAACTGCGCGCGCTTCTCCTTGTCGCCGAGGATCTCGTAGGCGGTGTTCGCCTCCGCGAAGCGCTCGGCGGCCTTCGGATCCTTGTTGCTGTCGGGGTGGTACGCCTTGGCGAGCTTGCGGAAGGCCTTCTTGATCTCGGCCTCGCCCGCGCCCTTGGCCACGCCCAGAACGTCGTAGGGGTTTCGCATCGGGATTCTTTTGTGGGGGTCGCAACCGTCTAGGGATACGGCCTCTGCCGCGTGGCTACAACGTGGGAAAGGCGTTGCGGTTCTGCAACACCTTTATTCACCACGTTCACCGCACCCCGCACGGATTTTTCGCGAGCCGCTTCCGGACAGCGTTCAGGATTTGGCCTCGCCGGAGGCGCGCAGCCGCTTCAGCTCCCATTCCCCGCCGGAGGGCTTGCAGCCGGTGCCGCGCACGAAGCGGTTGTTGGCGCCGCCGACCACCGTCGCGAGGAAGTCGCGGCAGATCTCGTCGCCGGCCACGTAGGGCAGGCCGGTCGGGTTGATCGCGCCGCGCATGGCGGTCTCCGGGTTCTCCCACTTCACCGGGCGCCCGTTGCCCTGCGGATCGAGGGCGACGGAGAGCGCGGCGTGGGCCCGGCGCCAATCCTCGCCGTCGAGGTCGCGCCCGAAGCTCGCGGGCCGCTTCGGGATGCTGCCGGTGACGAGCGGTTCGGGCGCGGCCGGCGCCTCCTCGCTCTTGAAAGACAGGATCGGTCCGCTGCAGGCACCGCAGGAGAGGGCGGCGAGGCCGAGGGTCAGCAGCCCCGCGATCCGGCCCGCAACCCGGCCGGTGAAGCCGTGCCGGGGCGCGGACCCGCGCGTCGAGACAGCCTCTCCTTCGGCGGAGCGCGCGCGAACGAGGGCTGTGCCGAGGGCTTTACACGGACGCAGACGCATTACACCTGAACTCGAGACAGAACGGGGTCCGACGGGGTGTGCTGCCCGACGTCGGTGCCCCCCGACCCGGCTGCCACAGGGACGAAAATGGCCATCGATCGGTTAAGAGAGGGTGATGCGCAGGCGTTGCCGGTGCATCCGGAGGACTTCACCCTGTCCGGCGACCCCTGGGCGCTGTTCGCCGCCTGGATGGCGGAGGCGGAAGCCTCCGAGCCCGTCGATGCCAACGCCATGGCGCTCGCCACCGCCGGCCCCGACGGCCTGCCCGACGTGCGGGTGGTGCTGCTGAAGGGCTACGATCCACGAGGGCTCGTCTTCTACACCAACGCCGAATCGGCCAAGGGTGGGCAGTTGCTGGCCAACCCGCAGGCGGCGACGGTGCTGTACTGGAAGTCGCTTGGCCGGCAGATCCGCGCCCGCGGCCCCGTCTCCCCCGTGACGCCCGAGGAGGCCGACGCCTATTTCGCGAGCCGTCACCGCGACAGCCGGATCGGCGCCATCGCCAGCCGGCAATCGCGCCCGCTCCTCGACCGGCCGACCCTGATGGCCGAGGTCGCCGCCCTGGCGGAGAGGTACGAGAACGGCCCGGTGCCGCGTCCCGAGCACTGGCTCGGCTTCCGCATCGCCCCGGTGCAGCTGGAGTTCTGGCAGAACGGCGCCTACCGCCTGCACGACCGGGTCCGCTTCACCCGCGAGGGCGACGGCTGGGCCCGCGCGCGGCTCTATCCCTGACGCCGCCCTCCCGGCATCGATGCCTGATCGGCGGCCGGGTCAGGGCATCACCGAGCGGATCGCCGTGATCAGGCTCTCCTCGGTGTAGGGCTTGCGGATGAACAGGCCGTCGGCCGGGACGTCGCCGGGGGCGGGCCGCACCTTGCCGGAGGTGATGACGATGCCGACCTCCGGCCAGCGCCGGTCGATGCAGGCGGCGAGCTTGATGCCGTCGATGCCGAGCGGCATGTCGATGTCGGTCACGACGACGCAGACCGCCTCGCCCGTGTCCTGACTCGCGTCGAGCATGCGGATCGCCTCGTTGCCGTTGCGGGCTTCGCGCACGGCGTAGCCGGCCTCGGCGATCAGCTCGACCGCGGCGTGCCGGGTCACGGCATCGTCCTCCACGACGAGGACGGTCGGCCTCGCTTCCGCTTCGCTCACGCGCGTCGCATCCCTTCTCCGATCCTCGAACCCGCGACCCCCGCCTTGGGGTTGCATGAAGACCGGCGCGGAACAAGCGCGGAAAGCGGGCGGGGCCTCGGCTCCGGGGCACCGCGTCCCGCGCGCGCTTCGCCGCTCGTTTCGCCTCTTGTTTCGCAATGCAGCGCGGCCCTGGATTTCCGGCGGGGCGCGGCTTATCCCTTGGGGCGAAGACCCGCTCGAGCCCGCTCACCGCGGTTGCGCGTCGCGGGCAGCGAGGGACCCGGCCTTGGCCTCATCCAACGAACGTCGACGGGTGATGCTGCTCACCGGCGCGAGCCGCGGCATCGGGCACGCCACCGTCAAGCGCTTCTCCGCCGCGGGCTGGCGCGTCATCACCTGCTCGCGCCATCCCTTCCCCGAGAACTGCCCGTGGGAGATGGGGCCGGAGGACCACCTCCAGGTCGATCTCGCCGACGCCGCGGACACGGTGCGCGGGGTGCGGGAGGTGGCCGAGCGGCTCGCCGCCGAGGGCGGCCTGCTCCACGCGCTGGTCAACAATGCCGGCATCTCGCCTAAAGGGCCGGAGGGCGAGCGGCTCGGCGCGCTGACCACGGAATACGAGGACTGGGCCCGCGTCTTCCAGGTCAACTTCTTCGCGCCGATCCTGCTGGCCCGGGGCCTGTGCGACGAGCTGACCCGCGCGCGGGGCTCGATCGTCAACGTCACCTCGATCGCCGGTTCGCGGGTCCACCCCTTCGCCGGCGCGGCCTACGGCACCTCGAAGTCCGCGCTCGCCGGCCTCACCCGCGAGATGGCCGCGGATTTCGGGCCGCTCGGCGTGCGCGTCAACGCGATCTCGCCCGGCGAGATCGACACCTCGATCCTCTCGCCCGGCACCGACAAGCTGGTGCAGCAGATCCCCCAGCGCCGGCTCGGAACGCCGGACGAGGTCGCCAAGGCGATCTACTTCCTCTGCACCGAAGCCTCGTCCTACGTGAACGGCGCCGAGCTCCACATCAACGGCGGCCAGCATGTTTGATCGCCGGGCGGTTCTCGCCGCCCTGCTGTCGCTGACCGCCCTCCCCGCCCCCGCGGCGGAGGACGGGCCCAAGGAGCGGTCGAAGGTCGAGCCGGTGACGCTGCCGTTCGCCGTCAAGGCGATGCGCGGTCCCGGCAGCGACGTGGCCCTCTCGGTCGCGACCTCCGGGCTGCTGCCGGTCGCCCGCGCGCCCGCCAGCGCCGACCCGAAGGCGACGGCCGGCACCGCGGTGCCGCCGGTCGTCGTGGTCTGGGGCGAGGGCGGCGGCGCCGTGCTCAGCCTCGACGGCGACCGCCTGCGCACCACGCTGGTCGGCGCCGAGGCGATCGAGGGCTTCGCTGCCGCCGAGACGCCGCGCGGCGCCGTGCCGGGTTCCCGCCGCGCCCTCGACGGACCCTTGAGCGCCTATCTCACCGGGCCGACCCGCGCGCTCGGCGGCGCGCCGGGCCAGGGCGCCGTCCTGACCCTGCGCGAGCGCCAGCCGCTCGGCGTCACCGCCGAGCCGAAGGCGGTGCCGGTGACGACCCAGACCCTCGCACCGGGCGACGACCGGGTCTTCGCCGGCCGCACGCCCCGCATCACCCGCCTCGACGGCCGCCCGGCGGTGGTCGCCGTGACCGCGCAGGGGGCGGCCGGCTCCACCCTCGCCCTCGCCGCGAAGGGAAAGGACGGCACCTGGACGCTGGCGGCGCAGACGCCGCCGCAAGCGGGCAAGGGGAATGAGGCTGCGCCGCTGGCGCTCGCCGCCATCGCCGACTTCGCGGGAACCGGCCAGCCGCAGGTCGCCGCGATCCGCGCCCCGGACGGCGAGGGCGTGCTCCAGCTCTGGCGCTTCGCCGACGGGGCGTTCAGCCTCGCGGGCGAAGGGCCGGGCTATGCCGGCCCGGCGGCGGGCGAGGAGGCCGACCTCGCCGCCCCCGTTCCCCGCGGCGGCAACCCGCCCGACCTCGCCCTGCCGGTCGCCGCCCGCTCCGCCCTCGCTGTGGTGTCGCTGAAGGGCGGCAGCCCGGCGGAGCGGGCGCGCATCCCCCTGCCCGCCCCGGCCGCCCACGGCGTCGCCGTGCTCGAGGCGGGCGGAACCGCCAAGACGATCCTCGTCGGCCTCGCCGACGGACGCCTCGTCGCGGTGCCGGCGCCGTGAGCGGAGCGGGGCAAGAGGCCAGGGAGGAAGCCGGTGCGGAGGACGGGCGGCTGTTTCCGACCCGCCCGCTGATCGGCGTCTCGATCGCGGTGATCCGCGACGGCCGGGTGCTGCTCGCCGCCCGTGCCAACGAGCCGATGCGCGGCGTCTGGACCCTGCCCGGCGGGCTCGTGGAAGCGGGCGAGTCCCTCGCCGCGGGCGCCCTGCGCGAATTGCAGGAAGAGGTCGGCGTGCACGCCGAGGTGGTCGGCCCGAGCCTGACGCCGACGGAGATCATCCTGCGCGACGAGGCGGACCGCGTCCGCCATCACTACGTCATCCATCCCCACGCCGCGCTCTGGCGGGCCGGGGAGCCGGTGCCGGGGCCGGAAGCCCTCGCCGTGCGCTGGGCGCGCCTCGACGAGATCGCGGACCTGACCACCACGCCGGGGCTGATCGACACCCTGCGCGAGGCGTTTTTTCGCGTGGGATCGGCGGCGGAAGGGTCGGCAAAAGGTTCGGTATGAGAACGGGATTCGTACGCCTGATCCTCGCCGCCCTGCTCGCCCTCGCTCCGGCGGCGGAGGCCTTCGCCCAGCAGCGCTCGGGCCCGGCCCGAGCCGCTCCGAAGCCGCCCGAGAAGGACAAGGAGCCGCCGCCCCCGGCCGAGCCGCCGCCCGCACCCTATGATCGCGACCTGATGCGGCTCTCGGAAATCGTCGGGGCGCTCGCCTTCCTGCGCAGCCTCTGCTCCGAGCCCGACGCCGTCGAGTGGCCGGCGCGGATGAAGGCGATCCTCGACAGCGAGGGCGTCACCCCGAACCGCCGCGACCGGCTGGCCGGCGCCTACAACCGCGGCTTCCGCGGCTACAGCCTGACCTATCGGGTCTGCACGCCCGCCGCGGGCGAGGCCGCCCGCCGCTACATCGCGGAGGGCGAGCGGCTCTCGCACGCCATCGCCGGGCGGTTCGGGGGGTAGAGGAGCGTTTGTGGCGGGCGCGCCACACTGCGGCGCGGTTGCAAAATTCTTTCGCAATTGCCCCTTCGAATTAACCTCTTCGCAATTCCCTGCTTCCCGGCCCGTAAAGGCTGCCGTATCGTGGCGATGTCTTGCCGGCACTGTTCCGGCCGAGAAGCGAAGCCGCCCGCCATGATCCACGACTCCGACACCGCTCCCTTCGACGTCGATGCGGAGAGCAAGCGCCTCGCGCTCGGGCTGGTGACGGAGGCCTTCGCGGAAGGCTGCCTCGACGGGATCGACGGCGACTGCATGGCGCAGGCCGCCCTGTTCGCGGCCTTCCAGGAACTGGTCGCCACCTACGGCGAGGACGCGACCGCCCGCTACGCCGAGACCCTGCCCGAGCGCATCCGCGGCGGCGGTTTTACGACGACGCTGCAGCACTGAGGGGCGACGGTCGCCGTCTCACGCGAGACGATCCGCTGAGGAAGGCGGACGACGAGGTGCTACGCCGGCTCTCGTCGCGCTGCTGAATGGCTTCGCTGACGCTCGCAATGACGATGCGGGTCCGTTCCGCCGTCATTGCGAGGCGAAGCCGAAGCCATCCAGACCGCGACGCGCGCCGGATGAGACTTCCTCGGATGCGCGAGGCCGTCCCTACATAAAGGAAGACACGGCGCGGCGGGCCGCGCCCTGCAGGTCCTCTACCCCGTCGGCAGCGCCTCCTCGAACACGACCGCCTCGCCCCGCGACGGGTTGGCCAGCTCGCCCTGCCACATCACCGGCGTGCCGCGCACCACCGTGCCCACCGGCCAGCCGGTGACGGTGACCCCGTCATAGGGGGTCCAGCCGCATTTCGAGGCGATCCAGTCGTTGCGGATCGTCTCGCGGCGCTTGAGGTCGACCACGGTCACGTCGGCGTCGTAGCCGACCGCCAGCCGCCCCTTGCGGGCGATGCCGAACAGCCGCTTCGGCCCGGCGCTGGTCAGGTCGACGAGGCGGGCCAGCGAGAGCCTTCCGGCATTCACATGGTCGAGCATGATCGGCACCAGCGTCTGAACGCCGGTCATCCCCGAGGGGGAATCCGGGTAGGGTTTGGCCTTCTCCGCAAGCGTGTGCGGCGCGTGGTCGGAGCCGAGCACGTCGACGATCCCCTGGGACAGCCCGCGCCAGATCCCGTCGCGGTGCCCGGTGTCGCGCACCGGCGGGTTCATCTGCACCAGGGTGCCCAGCCGGGCGTACGCTTCCTCGCCGTCGAGCGTCAGGTGGTGCGGCGTCACCTCGACGCTCGCCACGTCCTTGGCGGCCGCCAGGATCGGCATCTCGTCCATGGTCGAGATGTGCAGGATGTGGATGCGGGCCCCCGTCTCCCGCGCGATCGCGATCAGCCGCTCGGTGGCCTTCACCGCGACCTCCGGCGAGCGCCAGACCGGGTGCGAGGCGGGGTCGCCCGCCACGCGAAGACCCTTGCGGTCGCGCAGCATCGGCTCGTCCTCGGAGTGGAAGGCGGCCCGGCGGCGGATGCGCTCGAGGATCGCGCGCACGCCCGCATCGTCCTCGACCAGCAGCGAGCCGGTGGACGAGCCGATGAACACCTTGATCCCGGCCGCCCCCGGCAGCCGCTCCAGCTCGGCCACCTCGCCCGCATTCTCGTGGGTGCCGCCGACCCAGAAGGCGAAGTCGCAATGCATCCGGTGATGGGCGCGGGCCACCTTGTCGGCCAGCGCCTGCGCGCTCGTCGTCTGCGGGTTGGTGTTGGGCATCTCGAACACCGCGGTGACGCCGCCCATCACCGCCGCGCGCGAGCCCGTCTCCAGATCCTCCTTGTGGTCGAGGCCGGGCTCGCGGAAATGCACCTGACTGTCGATCACGCCGGGCAGGAGGTGCAGGCCGCGGCAATCGCGCCGCTCTTGCGCCGAGGCGCCCGAGAGGTCGCCGATGGCCGCCACCCGTCCGCCGCGGATGCCGAGGTCGGCGCGATGCTCGCCGTCGTGGTTCACCAGCGTGCCGCCGGACAGGACGAGGTCGAAGGGCGCTTCCATCGGGCTCTCCCGGTTCGCATCATGCGATTGAGACGAGGATCAGCGCGGCTTATGTCAGGCGTCCCACGCGCGCAACGCCGCCGTCCGTCCGCCGCGGCCTAAGGAGATGCCATGCCGATCGCCCTGCTGCCGGACCGTGCCGTCGTCGCCGTGTCGGGTCCGGACGCGCTCGCGTTCCTGCAAGGCATCCTCACCTGCAACGTCGAGACGCTGCCCGAGGGCGAGGCGCGGCTCGGTGCGCTGCTGACGCCCCAGGGCAAGATCCAGTTCGATTTCCTGGTCTCCCGCGCCGGGGACGGCTTCCGCCTCGACACCGCCGCCGAGCGCGTGGCCGACCTCGTCAAGCGGCTCGGGCTCTACCGTCTGCGCGCCAAGGTGACGGTGGCCGCCGATCCGGCTTCGGGCGTGGCCGCCGCCTGGGACGGGGCGGAGACCGCCGCCGAGACGATCCGCGTCAGCGACGGGCGCCTGCCGGCGCTCGGCGAGCGGCTGTACTTCTCGGAAGGCGCCTTCTCGGCGGACGCGACGGAGGCCGACTACCACGCCCACCGCATCGGCCTCGGCGTGCCGGAGGGGGGGCGCGACTTCGCCTTCGGGGATGCCTTCCCGCACGAGGCGCTGATGGACCAGCTCGGCGGCGTCGACTTCAAGAAGGGCTGCTATGTCGGGCAGGAGGTGGTCTCGCGGATGCAGCACCGCGGCACCGCCCGCACCCGCATCCTGCCCATCGTCTACCGCGACGGCCCGGCGCCGGAGCCCGGCACGGAGGTGACGGCCGGCGCACGCAGCCTCGGGGTCACGGGAAGCGCCGCCGGCGGGCGCGGGCTCGCCACGATCCGCCTCGACCGCCTCGGCGACGCCCTCGCCGCCGGCGAGCCGGTGCGGGCGGGCGGCACGGTCGCGGCCGTGGGCAAGCCCGACTTCGCCGCCTTCGCCTTCCCCTCCGACACGGCCGCCGCCGGATGAGCGCGGACGCCTCCGGCCTCGTCCTCCATCCCGACGGCTGCCCGCGCTGCTGGTGGCCGGGGAGCGATCCGCTCTACGTCGCCTATCACGACACCGAGTGGGGCGTGCCGGAGTTCGACTCCCGCGCCCTGTACGAAAAACTGATCCTCGACGGGTTCCAGGCGGGCCTGTCCTGGATCACCATCCTGCGCCGCCGCGACGGCTTCCGCCGCGCCTTCGAGGGGTTCGAGCCGGAGCGCGTTGCCCGCTTCACGGACGACGATGTCGAACGCCTGATGGGCGACACCGGCATCATCCGCAACCGCGCCAAGATCCGCGGCGCGATCCAGGGCGCGCGGGCGTGGCTCGCGATCGAGGAGGCGGGGCCGGGCTTCGCGCCCTTCCTCTGGGACTTCTGCGACGGCCGGCCGATCCAGACGAATGCGGCGAGCCGGGCCGCGATCGCCACCGAAACCGATGTCTCGCGAAAGATGGGCAAGGCCTTGAAGGCGAAGGGCTTCACCTTCTGCGGACCCACCATCGTCCACGCCTTCATGCAGGCGGTCGGCATGGTCAACGACCACCTCACCGGCTGCCACCGCCACGCCGCCTGCGCGGCGCTGGGCGAGGGCCGCCATCCGTGAGCATCGCCGCCTCGGCCCCGAAGAAGCCGGTGCGGGCGTGGCAGCGGATGCTGTCGGGCCGGCGGCTCGATCTGCTCGACCCCTCGCCGCTCGATGTCGAGATCACCGACATCGCCCACGGGCTCGCCCGCGTCGCCCGCTGGAACGGGCAGACGGCGGGGCCGCACGTCTTCTCCGTGGCGCAGCACTCGCTGCTGGTCGAGGCGATCGGCGTCGCCCTCGATCCGCGGCTCGGGGCGCCCGAGCGGCTCGAATTGCTGCTCCACGACGCCCCCGAATACGTCATCGGCGACATCATCTCGCCGCTCAAGAACGCCATCGGCGACGCCTATCGCAGCGTCGAACGGCGCCTCCTCGCGGCGATCCGCCAGCGCTTCGGGCTCTGCGCCCCCTCCCCGGCCCTGTCGCGCCTCGTCAAGCGCGCCGACCGGGTCGCCGCGGCGATCGAGGCGACCCGGCTCGCCGGCTTTTCGAATGCGGAGGCCGACGGGATCTTCGGCCGTCCTCCGGCCCTGCCCGATTCCGTTCGGGCCGAGATCGAGGCGCTGGTCACCGGTTGGCCGACGGCGGAAGCCGAGACGTGCTATCTCGCCCGCTTCGAAGCGCTCCAGCGCGGGGCGCGAGACTGACACGACCATGCCGAGCCTCCACGTCTGCTCCCTCTCGCGCCTGCCCGAGACCGTCGCGGCGAGCGGCGCGAGCCACCTCGTCACCCTGGCCACGCTCGGCAGCGCGGTGGAGCGCCCGGCCGCGATCCGCCCGGAGCACCACCTGCGGGTGGGCTTCAGCGACATCGTCGCGCCGATGGATGGCCATCTGCCGCCGGGCGAGGCGCATGTGCGGGCCGTCCTCGACTTCGTGGCGGCGTGGCCGCGCGAACGGCCGATGGTGATCCACTGCTACGCCGGCATCAGCCGCTCCACCGCGGCGGCCTACGCGGCCGCCTGCGCCCTCAGGCCGTCCGCGAGCGAGGCGGAGCTCGCGCGGGAATTGCAGCGGCTCGCGCCGAGCGCCACGCCGAACCGCCTGTTCGTGGAGATCGCCGACCGCCTGCTCGGCCGCGAGGGACGGATGAGCGCGGCGATCGCCGGGATCGGCCGCGGCGCGGAGGCTTTCGAGGGAACGCCGTTCCGGATCGCCCTGGCGTAATCGGCTGCTGCGGATCGGGAAGATCGGTCGCACGCAATCGACCCGGGCTTGTGCGACCGCACGTCGCCCGTCATAACCCGCCCCAAAGGAAACCCGTATGAACAATCATACACCCGACGCGTCCGCGGCGCCGGTGCCGGACGATCTGCCCTTCGAGCAGGCGATGGAGCAGCTCGAGGAGATCGTGCGCCGGCTGGAGCGCGGCGACGTGCCCCTCGACGAGTCGGTGGCGATCTACGAGCGCGGCGAGGCGCTCAAGCGCCATTGCGAGGCGCTGCTGAAGCGGGCCGAGGCGCGCATCCAGAAGATCGCCATCGGGCCGGACGGCCGGGCCGCGGGCGCCGCGCCGCTCGACATCGAGTAGGCGTCCGGTGCGGTTCGGATTCCAAGAACATTCATTGCGTGCAGAGGTTTGCGCGCCTTTCCTCACCTTGGGCATGAGGCTGGTCCGGTGGCACTAGCGGACACGACGATCCTTGAGGGTCTTGAGACGCCGGATCGTCTCCGGCTTCTGCCGGAGAGCGAGCTGCAGAAGGTGGCCGACGCGGT